>JAGAJD010000258.1 GCA_017626275.1 Lachnospira sp. | reverse complement strand
GCCTTTTGCTGGCAAGCGGTTATCTGAAAGTGCTTTCTTATGAAAGCTATATTGATATACCTGAAGGAACACAGCCGAAGTATGAGCTTGAAATTACCAATCTTGAGGTCAGACTGATGTTTCAGAATATGATACGTGATTGGTTTTCGGCCGTTGAGCCGGATTATAATGACTTTATCAGGGCATTGCTGCTTGGTGATAGAAAGGCAATGAATGCATATATGAACCGTGTTGCATTAAGTATTTTCAGCTACTTTGATACGGGGCGTAGTCCGTGGGGAGATGAGCCGGAGAGATTTTACCATGGTTTTGTGCTGGGGCTGATAGTGGATCTGCAGGGCAGATATGTAATAACCTCCAACCGTGAGAGCGGGTTTGGAAGATATGATGTGATGATGGAGCCGAAAAATCCAAAGGAAGATGACGCAATCATACTGGAATTTAAGGTGCAGGACGAAGAGGACGAGGAAACACTTAAGGATACGGTGAAGGAAGCACTGCGCCAGATTAGTGAAAAGCAGTATGCACAGCAGCTTATTGCAAGAGGGATTCCAAAGGAAAATATAAGAAGCTACGGCTTTGCTTTTCACGGAAAGAAAGTTCTGATAGGGTGAGGCAGTAAATTGATATCTTGACGATTTATAAAGGAGTTACTATAATAAAAAAAGGCAAAGGCGCTTATAATAATAGGTGTCCTTTGCTTTTTTTATTAATTGCCGCTAAAGCGGCGGAATAGAGGGAACTATGAACATTTTTGATATTATAGGACCGGTTATGGTAGGACCGTCAAGTTCTCATACGGCAGGAGCTGTAAGGATAGGATACATTTCAGGAAAGTTGTTAGGTGAACCAATAAAAAAGGCAGAGCTTTTGCTTTATGGCTCGTTTCTTGCAACAGGAAAAGGACATGGAACACAGAAGGCACTTGTTGCGGGATTGTTGGGAATGGCACCTGATGATACGAGGATACCTGACAGCTTCAGAATTGCAGAGCAGGCAGGAATTGAGGTTATATTCGGTGAGGCACATTTAAAGGAAGCACACCCAAATTCAGTAGAGTTGAAGCTTACAGGAATAAGCGGAAGAAAGTTAGAGATTGTAGGAGAATCTATCGGTGGTTCAAGGATTAATATTGCAAAGATTGACGGAATAGAGACAAATTTTTCAGGAGAATACCCGACACTCGTTGTTCATAATCTTGACCAGCCGGGGCATGTTACAGAGGTGACTTCAATGCTTGCACATAAGTCGGTAAACATAGCAACCATGCAGTTATACCGCTCGAGCCGTGGCGGCGATGCAGTTATGGTATTAGAATGTGATCAGGAAATTCCGGAGGATTCTATCAGGTGGCTTGAACATATTGAGGGGATAAAAAAAGTCACATACCTGAGTTTAAAATAAAGCGGCATCGCAGAAATGAGGATAAAATATATGATATATCATTCAGTAAATGATTTGTTGAGACTGTCAGAGGAAAATAATATTGCGCTTTGGAAAGTAATAATGAAAGCGGATATGGAAGAACGTCAGGTTACAGAGGAAGAATCATTTGAGCAGATGAGACAGATGTACCGTGCGATGAAACAGGCGGATACGGAGTATAATAAAGAATTAAAGTCGGCAAGCGGACTTGCGGGAGGTGACGGAGAGAAGCTTCATCTGTATAATGCCGCAGGCAGGAATCTTGCAGGTGAATATATAGGTCTTGTTATGGAAAAAGCAGTAAAAATGGGAGAGTCAAATGCGTGTATGAAGAGAATTGTGGCTGCTCCGACTGCCGGAGCATGCGGTGTGATTCCGGCTGTTTTTCTTGCTTATGAAGAGTACTGCCATATTTTTGAGGACAGAATGGTTGAGGCAATGTATATTACGGCAGGAATAGGTGCAGTAATTGCGGAAAATGCAAGCATTGCAGGTGCTTCCGGAGGCTGTCAGGCAGAGATTGGCTCAGCGAGTGCGATGGCGGCGGCAGGTCTTGCATATCTTCAGGGCGGCAGCAACGAAACTGTTGTAAATGCTATGGCATTTGCACTTAAAAATATGCTGGGACTTGCATGTGATCCTGTATGTGGTCTGGTGGAGGTGCCGTGTATTAAGCGTAACTCGGCGGGAGCTGTCAATGCAGTGACAAGTGCGCAGATGGCGCTTGCAGGTGTTAAAAGTGCCATAAGTCCTGATGAAGTGATTGACACAATGCGGCGCATTGGAGAAGTTATGCCAAAGTGTCTTAAAGAAACAAGCGAGGGCGGTCTTGCTGCTACGCATGCAGCAGAAGATATCCGTAAACATCTTGAAAATAATAGTAATTAAAAAATGCGGCGGTCATTATATTGACTGCCGCATTTGCCATAATAAATATTACTTATTATCTTTATTCTTATTCTCAAGCTCTTTCATTGCACGAACCTTTAAAGAAAGTCCGAAGAGGTTGATAAAGCCCTCTGCATCATGGTGGTCATAAAGGTCACCTGTTGTGAAAGAAGCGATAGATTCATTGTAAAGTGAATATGGAGAAGTTGT
>JAGAJD010000021.1 GCA_017626275.1 Lachnospira sp. | reverse complement strand
GTGTACTATGCGGCATTTAAATGCGGTGTGCCTGTGGTACAGACAATGCACAATTTCAGGCTGCTTTGTCCCGGAGGTTCATTCTTCAGGCAGAATCCGGGTGATGATTCGCAGGGGAAAGTGTGCGAGGACTGTGCAAGCCGCGGGCTTTCCTGCGCTGTAAAACATTCGTGCTACAGAAACAGCCGTGTGCAGACAATCGTAAGCGCGGCAATTCTTAAAATACACAGGATGCTTGGCACATATAGAAAGATTAATTTTATATGTCTTACCAAATTTAATAAATACAAGCTTCTGCAGCTAAACGACAAAGGAAAAGCAGTAGACCCGGATAAAATATTTATTAAGCCGAATTTCACATATGATCTGCATGACAGGCTGAACGGAAGCGAAGCTGCCGAAAGTGGGCATTCCGAAAATGAGACTTACGGAAGCGAAGCTGCCGAAAGTGAATTTGTGGACGGATATTATGTGTTTGCGGGAAGACTTGAAAAGTTAAAGGGCATAGAGCTTCTTGTTGAAGCATTTGCCAAAATGCCGCAGAGGCACATTTATGTCATGGGCGACGGTCCGCTTGCCGGGCAGGTTAAGGACAAATGCCGCAAAGAGAATATTCAGAATGTGCATTTTATCGGAAGAACCGGCGGAAGCAGATATGCAAAGATACTGGGCGGAGCCAAGGCACTTATAGTACCTTCGCAGTGCTATGAGACATTTGGCATGGGAATCGCCGAAGGCTACTCGCTTGGAGTGCCTGCGATAGCCGGAGATATAGGCAACATAGGCGATATTGTAATTGAGGGAAAGACGGGGCTCCACTTTGAATATAATTCGACGGATTCGCTTGTCGCGGCAGTTGAAAGGCTTGACAGCATGGACATTGAAGCCTTAAGAAAAAATGCAGTCCGGTATTACCGTGAAAATCTCACACCGGAGCGCAATTACAGAATGCTGAAGGAAATCTATGACAGCATTTGTGAAACACATTGTTAAGCACCTGAGTAATGTTTGCAGAAATGAGAGGTAAAAATGGAAGAAAAGAGCTTACAGGCAACCGTGGATAAATTTTATAAGAAAATACCGGCAGGTGCAAGACTTGCCACAGGCGCAACATTTCTCATGGGAATCTTAGTCAACCTGTTTGTTTTTACCAATAAATCAGTAAACCATGACGATATAATGGCGGAATTTATATTTAACAAGCAGCTTGATATTGTTTCGGGGCGCTATATGTGGCTTATTATAAGACGTATCACGTCATACTATGATATGCCGATGTTTTTTGGAATAATAGGAATGCTTGCGCTTGCGCTTTCGGCAGGAATGACAGTACATCTGCTCGGAGTAAAGGATAAGCTGTTTGTGCTGCTGATTTCAGGCATTATGGCATCATTTCCGATAAATGCATGCTACTATTCATACCTGAGTATATCGCCGATTTATTATTTTGCAATAATCACAGCAGTTCTGGGTGTGTTTCTGGTGGACAGATGCGGCAAATACGCAGGGATTTTTCCGGCGGGCATGTGCATAATGATGTCGCTTGCCACATACCAGTCATTTCTTGCGCTTACGATAGGTCTTGTGTTTATAATGGCATTTCTTGACCTGTTTAGAAATGATTTTAAAATAGGAAAATGGTTTTTTAAATATTTCAGGTATGCTGTTGCGGCTGTGCTCGGATTTGTGTTCTACTTTGTGGGAACCAAGATTTCACTTGCGGTAACGGGAGAGCAGCTCAGGCAGTATGCGGGAACGGATAAAATGTTCAGTCTTGAGTTTATGGAGATTTTAAAGAGCTTTAAGACAACGTGGGAAAACCAGAAAGAATTTTATTTTACCACACAGGCTGTTTCTTCAAGAGGATTTGTGTGGATTAACAGAATAGTGCTTGCAGCAATACTGGTTATTATCATAGTGCAGCTTGTGCGCCTTATACGTGACAAAAAATACGTTCAGGCGGCCGTGACTGTCGCCATGACAGCGGCGTCACCGTTTTTCCTGAATTTTATCTATATTATGATGAACGGAAAATCTTCGGTGCACATGCTTATGAAGTATGCGCTGATATTGCCGTATTTCCTGATTATTGCGCTGGTATGTGCAACTGACTGGAGAATGCTCGTAAGAAAGTTCAATGTGAAATATGTGCTTCAGTGGGCAACTGCGCTTTGTGCAGTGGGAATTATTTATTACGGAGCGCTTACATCAAATCAGCTGTACTTAAGAATGTATTACAATACGCAGGCAATTGATTCCTTCTGCACACAGCTTCTTGCACAGCTTTCGATGCAGGAGAACTTCTCAACGGATGAGCCGGTGTATTTTGCAAACTTTACAACATTTTTTAATGAGAACTATGTAACGACAGCCACATTTACACAGGATCTGCATCCGTATGTGTGGATGGGAACAGACATATATCTTGACTGGTATTCAAGCAACCATCTTATCAGATATATGGATTTTAATCATCATATAAGGCTTATAGCAAGTAATAACAAATCGAGAGAGGATGAAGTCAAGGCTACGGAAGAGTTTAAAAATATGCCGTGCTACCCTGACGGAGGCTCAATTAAAACAATTAACGGACTGCTTACGGTAAAATTTGCCAACTGATTTAATCATGCAAAGGGCCGCACAGAAAAGAGGAGTATTGTGACAGACAGACTTACGGGCTTATTAAATAAAAATCAAAAGAAAATAATAGCGTTTGTAATGCTTGTAATGACTATCGCAGGCTTTGCGGTGACCGGCGGATACGGAGTGCCGCTTGATGAAGCAATTGAGATGAGCATTCTTACATCCAATGTAAAGGAGTATGCAATGCATATTCCGGGGGCGCTTGGAGATAGGCTTGAGAATAAATTTTCCTATGTTATTCCAATCTCACAAAGCGAGGAAAAAGACCACGGAATAGCAGCATATTACGGATATGTGCCGCTTCATGTGCTTGCTGACGATGCAAGGGCACAGTCGGAAATATGGCATGCGTATACATTTCTGATATTTATGGCAGGGGTATTTGCCATGTACGGAATTGTGAGGGAGCTTTTTGGCTCTTCGTGGCAGGCTCTGTTTGCGGCTTTAATGCTGTATCTTTCGCCGAGGATGTTTGCCGAGGGACACTACAACAACAAAGACATGGTGGTTATGTCCTTTGTGCTTCTT
>JAGAJD010000257.1 GCA_017626275.1 Lachnospira sp. | reverse complement strand
GAACTTCTGCTTGAGGGAAAATGTGATATTGCTTTCCTGCGAAGTGATGAAACCTCTATCAAAGATTTCATCAGCTTTCCGTACTTAATCGACAGCCTTGTTGCTGTTCTGCCGGCAACACACCCGCTTGCCGGATTACAGTCAATACAGCTTTCCAGACTGAGCGGTGAAACATTTCTTCTCTTTCCTGAGCAGTCTTAGATGAATAAACTATGTATACGTGCCTGCCGCAATGCAGGCTTTGAGCCGAATATCGTATCCACGGGCAGCCGTGGTGCAAACATCATTGACCTTGTACGCAAGGGCGCCGGAATCACTTTGATGATGCACCGTCCAACCGAATATTTTAAAGACAAACAGCTTGCCCATATAAACATTACTCCGGGCATATACAGCTATATAAGCCTGAATTACCGAAAAGACAAGCCGCTGTCTTTTCCTGCCGCACAATTTGTACGGTATGTCCAGAACCATAAGCAGGAGTAATTACTGTTTTCTAAGAATATCAAGCGTGTGGGCGGCGGCGCCTATTAAATCCTGCCGCTCGCACGTTGATAAATGGTATTTTATAAACATTTCAAATTCTTCTTCCGTCAGGCTGTTTAAGACCTGCCTCATATAGTTAGCCGGCCCGTCAGGCGAAATAATCTTAATTCTTTCAAGCCCCGCCGCCTCATCTAACTCGTTTATCTGTTCAAGCCTCACATAATCATACAAATCACTTGTCTGCGACAGGCACTTAAAATCCTCTGATATACGCTTATCCCTCACACATTCCAAGATATGTTTTTCCTTAAAGCCATATGTCAGAATACTGTATTCATTCATAACATAGGCGACAAGGATTACTCCGCCCGCCTTAGTCACTCTTTTAGCCTCCGTGAGTGCCTTTAATTTATCCTCAAATGTAAACAGATGATACATCGGGCCGAAAAGCAGCGTCACATCAAATGTATTATCTTCAAATCTTTTAAGATTAAGCGCATTTCCCTGATATGCCTTAACTGAGCTGCCCTTCGCCTTTAAAAGCCCAAGATTGTGTTTAACAAGCTCCACCGCCGTTACATCATACCCCTCATTTGCCAGTGCAACAGAGTATCTTCCTGTTCCCGCACCGATATCGAGTATTTTCGCCTGCTTTTCCTCATCAAGATAATCGTGTATATATTTCATGGAGGTAATATACTCAACTCTTCCATGACGGCTGTCAAGCCGCTTTTCTTCATTAAACTTATTATAATACTGCTCTAATTCTGTCATCATATCTCTATTTTTATGCTCCTCTAACAAAATATAAAAAAGGCACAGCCGCACCTGATAATTAAAGTGCAGCTCTGCCTGTTATATCACAGCCGTATGGCAAATGCAAGCCATATATACTATATTTGTATTTTAGACAATCAGCCTTTTACTGCTGAAAATGCCTCCTCTAAGTCTTCAATAATATCATCAATATGTTCTGTTCCGATAGACAGACGTATTGTATTCGGCTTAATTCCCTGGTCTGCAAGCTCTTCCTCTGTAAGCTGTGAATGAGTCGTTGACGCCGGGTGGATTACAAGTGACTTAACATCTGCAACGTTTGCGAGCAGTGAGAATACCTGTAAGCTGTCGATAAACTTCTTTGCTTCCTCTGCGCCGCCCTTAATCTCAAATGTAAAGATAGAACCGCCTCCGTTCGGGAAATATTTTTCATATAAGTCATGTGTCGGTGCGTCAGGAAGAGACGGGTGATTGACCTTTTCTACCTGTGGGTGGTTTGACAAATATTCAACAACCTTTAACGCATTTTCAACATGACGCTCTACTCTAAGTGATAATGTTTCAAGTCCCTGTAAGAAGAAAAATGCATGGAACGGTGATAATGTTGCACCTGTGTCACGAAGAAGAATTGCTCTTATTTTTGTAACAAACGCTGCCGGACCTACCGCTTTTGTAAAGCTTATTCCATGATAGCTTGGATTTGGCTCTGTGAGTGACGGGAATTTTCCAGAAGCCTCCCAGTCAAATTTACCGCTGTCTACAATTACACCGCCGATTGTAGTTCCATGTCCGCCGATAAATTTTGTTGCCGAATGTACAACGATATCTGCTCCATGTTCGATTGGTCTTATTAAGTATGGTGTACCAAATGTATTATCAATTACAAGCGGTATTTTATTTTCATGTGCAATCTCCGCAATCGCCTCAATATCTACCACATTGGAATTAGGATTTCCAAGCGTTTCAATAAAGACAGCCTTTGTATTTTCCTTGATTGCGCTTCTAACCTCATCTAAGTTATTAGCGTCAACAAATGTAGTTGTAATTCCATACTCTGTAAGAGTATGTGCAAGCAGGTTGTATGTACCACCATAAATTGTCTTTGAAGCAACAATGTGGTCTCCTGCCTTTGCAAGATTCTGGAATGTGTAAGCAATAGCTGCCGCACCTGAAGCTACCGCCAAAGCTGCAACACCACCCTCTAAGGCTGCTATTCTCTGCTCGAAAACGTCCTGTGTAGGATTAGTTAATCTTCCGTAGATATTTCCTGCGTCACTTAATCCAAATCTTGCTGCTGCATGTTCGCAGTTGTGGAACACGTAAGATGATGTCTGGTAAATCGGTACTGCTCTTGAATCTGTTACAGGATCTGCTGTCTCCTGTCCTACATGAAGCTGCTTTGTCTCAAATCTTAAATTTCTTTCCTTAATTGTACTCATAATGTCCTCCATTCTGCCATTCCCTTTTTGACTCTGTTGTGTCATTTCCATAATGGCTCTATATTCATAGTTGTTTGATAGGTTTTGTATGTTTTCTTTATGTATATGACTATAACATCTGTTTCTGCTTTTGTCTAATATTGAAAAACAATAATCCGTTATAAGAAAAACTTATAACGGATTACTTTTACATTTATATATGAAGCTTCCTAACTCTCATCTTCTGCTCCAGCGTTTTATCATCTAACGTTGATAATTTATCAATAAGGCCTACTCTGTAAGTTCCCATTCCCTTTGATTTATCGGCAAGCTCTCCGCAGACACCGAGCGTAACTGCCGCAAGCACTGCTGCTGTAACAGGCTTTGCCGCTGACAGATATGTTCCTGTGATTACATTAAGCATACACCCTGTTCCCGTCACCCTTGCAAGCTCCGGCACGCCATTCTCAACGAGAAAAACATCATTTCCGTCTGATATAATATCAACTGCACCGCTCGCGGTGACAACTGCACCTGCCGACATTGCATAATTCTTGACAAGCACTGCCGCCTCTCTTACTGCTGCCTCATCTTCCTTTGTAACTGCGTCTTTTATGCTTACATCAATGCCCACTGATTCAAATTCCGCTCCTGCCACAGCCTTAATCTCGGATAAATTTCCTTTAATCACCGACGGGGAACACTCATCTATATATCTTTTTGCAAGCTCCATGCGGAAATCGCTGCATGTTATTCCAACCACATCAATCACACTGCGAATCCCTTTATCTGCCGCCATTTTTCCTGACAAAAAGATAGATTCTGCCCTTGCGTCCGTAATATTTCCCAGATTTACTGCAAGCGCCGCCGAGACTGCCGTAATATTCCCAACTTCTTTTGGATGCTCCGCCATAATCGGCTTTGCGCCGAGCGCAAGCACAGCGTTTGCGCAGTCGTTAATTGATATCGGATTGGTAATGCAGTGTATAAGCGGCGATTCCGCCTGCACTATGCGTCTTGCCTCACAAAATGCCTGTATCATATTCTTCTCATTCTTTCACTTTATTTCTTTTACAAAGCCAGTATACCACAGCCGCAAGTAAAAATGCAGCCAGTACTATATATTTTATCATTGCTGTAAATGGCGATGGCTCTGCGACAAAATTATTGACAATTATAACTGCCACAAGATACGCAATAAATCCAAAAAATGCAATTCCCAAAGCATCATTTACAACCTCATTTTCACCGCTGTAAACAGCCCCGCCAAGCGTCTGCTGGAAACGTGACAAAAGCTTTGCTTTCTGAAGCTGCTTTAAAAATATAAATGCAATACTTCCGCCAATCAGTGTTCCTGCGATAAATGACGGCACATAAAAAAACCATGTAAGACCTGTTCTTCCCCAAAGCAGCGTCATGACAGGATAAGATACTATCGCACCGATAATTCCCGTTCCTATTACTTCACCTAAAAATGCACAAACCAGCTTACCCTTTGATAATCTGTACAGCAGACCTGAAAGAAATGCGCCAAACACAGCTCCCGTCAATGCCAGCGGCGGGATTCCCATAAATATCATTCTTATTACTCCGATTGCTAATGCACACACAAACGCATACCAGGGGCCTAGCATAACAGCACAGGTTACATTAATAAAATGTGCCATCGGACACATACCCTCAACTCGCAAAATAGGCGAAATCACAACTCCTACTGCGACCATCATCGCCAAAAAAATCATTTTTGTCAGTTTTTGACTTTTGTTCATATGTTACTTTCTCCTTTTTTTCCGTATTATGCACCAAAACATGACTGTTTGCAAGATAATTTTTATTGCAAAAATTCATCATACATTGTATACTACCTTAAAAAATAATATTGATATGAGAAGATACGGTTTGAAAGGCTTAACGCTTTAAAACTTTAAGCTTAGTAGAAGCAAAAGGGAATCCGGTCAGAATCCGGAGCAACCACCATTACTGTATTTGATGAAATTGGAGTATACAAGCCATTGGGATATTTTTCCTGAGAAGGCATACTTTATGTGAATCTATTCACTAAATCATAAGTCAGGAGACCTGCCATATCTTTTAGGTTTAACACAGCCTGGGTTGGAGGCGTGCAACCGATTTATCAGCTTACAGACACCTTTTGTCCGTACACTTCTCTTTTATTTACGCAGGCTGCGATGAGAATGACGGTCTTAAGGCTTGTTTTGTATACTTTTTTCGTTAAATCAGTTGTACTCTTTTGACCTTACAGGTTAAAAGAGTATTTTTATTTTTCGGAAGGTATGACAGTGATGCTTGAAGAAAAAAAGACTCTGGCAAAGGAGAAAACAAATGATTTATTTTTCATCAATCCACCCGGCAGCAGGCGCACTATATTTTTTATCCATGCTTGTAATTACAATGTTTTCGTCAAATCCGATACTTACTGCTATTGCACTTACAGGCGGTGTTCTCTTCTTTGTACACATTGAAAAGCATAAACGAGCCTTAAAAGAATTTGGGTTTTATCTGATAATGTTTATACTTATTTCAGTTACAAACCCTCTATTCTCCCATAACGGCGTAACGCCGCTGTTTTTCCTTAACGGAAATCCTGTAACGCTCGAAGCCGCTGCTTACGGCATAAACATTGCATTAATGCTGATTGCCGTAATTTACTGGTTTAAATGCTTCAATGTCATAATGACTGAGGATAAGCTTTTATATCTTTTCGGTAAAATATCTCCGAAAATTGCCCTGCTCATATCCTCTGCCCTGCGGTTTATGCCGCTTTTTAGAACGCAGGCGGCAAAGATACGAATGGCACAAAAATCAATGGGGCTGTTTGCTTCTGACACATGGACT
>JAGAJD010000256.1 GCA_017626275.1 Lachnospira sp. | reverse complement strand
TGCTTGTGCTTGCTCTATGTATGTGCATACCGATGCTGCTTGCAGGCTGCAGAAAACAGAAAATTATTCCTGTATTTACATACGAGAAGCAGGAGGACGGAAACATAGTGATTACAGGTCTTACCGATAAAGGAAAGGCTGATTCAAAGATTACTGTTCCTTCTGTTTTGGACGGAGGTAATGTGACATCGATTGCAAGCGAGGTATTCAGGGACAGTCCGTATCTTAGAGAGGTTATTATAGAAGAGGGCATAGCAGGAATTGCAGAAAATGTATTTTTAAACTGCACTTCTCTTGAAAGCATAACATTTCCGCAGTCGTTAAAGGAAATAGGAACACATGCTGTTACAAATACAAAGTGGGAAAAAGATATATTTGAAAAATCTGATGAGATAATTATAAATGACATTTTAGTAGAGGTTAAATCGGATATTGTAAGCTATACAATACCTGATAGTGTAACGTGTATTGCGTCTGGTGCATTTTATGGAAATAAGGAATTAAAAGAGGTAAGGTTTAACGACAGGCTTGAAAAAATAGGCAATTATGCATTTTCAGGCTGTACCGGTCTTACCAGTATTAAGATTCCTTCAGGAGTTAAGATTATCGGATACGGTGCGTTTTCAGGCTGTACACAGCTTGAAATCACGGTTGCTTCGTCAGTAGAGCAGATTGCAACAGAGGCATTTTTAGATGTGGAGAAGCTTATATATAAAGGAAATCTTGAGGGAAGCCCATGGGGAGCAAAAACTTTAGATAACGGAGGTTGAGAGGCGAATGAGAGTTGAGGACAAAAAATATAAATCAGTAAATGGAAAAAATCATATTCATGTAAAAATCTGGTATCCTGACTGTGATAAAAAGGATATAAAGGGAGTAATTCAGATTGCACACGGCATGATTGATCATATAGGGCGATACAGCGATATGGCAGAATATTTTGCAAAGAAAGGCTTTGTTGTGGCGGGAAACGATCATTTGGGACATGGTGATTCGGTTATCGTAAAAGAGGACTACGGATATTTTACTGAGGGCAATGCAAGTCTTTGTGTTGTTGATGATATGTACAGGCTCACAAGAATCATGAAAAAGGAGTATGCGGATTGTCCTTATATTTTAATCGGACACAGTATGGGTTCGTTTCTTTCAAGAAGATATATGTCAATGTATGGTCATGAATTAGACTGTGCAATTCTTCTGGGAACAGGAAATCAGCCATATCCTGTCGTTAAGGCAGGACTTCTTCTTGCAAAGGCAGTAAAGCTCTTTAAGGGTGAGCGTTACAGGAGCAAATTCTTAAATAAGGTGATGTTTGGTCTGTATAACAGCAGAATTGCGGACGCTTTAACTGATAAAGACTGGGTTTGTGCAGATAATAATGTTGTAAAGGAATATATAAAAGACGAAAAATGTGACTTTATTTTCACGGTAAACGGTTATATAGGATTGCTTTCCACTATTGATTATGTAAAGAAAGAGGCCAATATCCGTAAAATACCAAGAAAACTCCCTGTACTTATCGCAGTTGGAGAGGAAGATCCTGTCGGTGGCTATGGAAAAGATGTGAAGAAGCTTTTTGGCATTTACAGTAAGTACTTAGATGATGTGGAACTTCGTATTTATGAAGGGTGCCGTCATGAGCTGCATAATGAATCCGTGAAGTATGATGTTTTTGAAGAAATGTATGAGTGGCTTCAGGCTGAATTGTCATAAAACATATGTGCATTATGCACAAAAAGTTTGACTTATGGAAAAAAGTTTGGTAAAATTTAACTATGGCTTTTCCGGAAAGCAAAAATGTGTAACAGTTCAGGCGCAAATTAACTGTTACAAAAATATGTTGAATTTACATCAAAAAGGAGAAATTACAATGGAGGTACTATTAGTATTAGTCATTGTGGCAGCATTGCTGGCTTTGGGGTATGCAGCGGTGAATTTTGCCAGTGTCAAAAAAATGGAAGAAGGAACAGACCGTATGTCAGAGATTGCCGAGGCAATCAGAGTGGGTGCTAATGCATTTATCACATACGAGTATAAGATTATTGCAGTAGTTGTAGTAATCATTGCAATAGTTTTTATGGCGATTTTTAGTTTACAGTATGGACAGTTCAGTTGGGAGCCGTCTGTATGCTTTATGATTGGTGTGCTTATGAGTGCATCAGCAGGCTGGGTAGGTATGAAGATTGCAACCTATGCCAATGTAAGAGTATCAAATGCCGCAAGAAAGACTAAGAATATCGGAAGCACTTTAAAGGTTGCCTTAAAGGGCGGTTCTGTAATGGGCTTATGTGTAGGCGGTTTTGCACTTCTCGGATTATTTCTTGTATACCTTATTTTCGGATACGGTTTGGATATGATTTCTATTAGTGCATTAAGAGACGGAAAGCATATTTTTACACAATGTTTATCATGCTATGCTTTGGGCTGTTCTATCGTAGCCATGTTTAACCGTGTTGGTGGCGGTATCTATACTAAAGCAGCAGATATGGGAGCAGACCTTGTTGGTAAGACTGAGGCTCATATTCCTGAGGACGATCCTCGTAATCCTGCAACGATTGCAGATAACGTAGGTGATAATGTAGGTGATGTTGCAGGACTTGGTTCAGACCTTCTTGAATCATTTGTTGGAGCTATTTCTTCAGCAATTATCCTTGCAGTCAGCTTATTCCTTGCTAATGCAGCTAATAGTGTTGAAGTTTCTGATACAATGCTTACAAAAATGATGTATTTCCCGTTAGTATTTGCTGCTATCGGTTTGATTGCTTCATGTATCGGTATTGCTTATGTACTTGTTAAGAAGGGTTCAGATAATCCTCACAGAGATTTGAATATTTCAACGTGGAGTGCTGCGGCAATTACTATTATTGGCGGTTTCGCTGCTACTTATTTAATGTTCGGAAATGAAAGCACAGAAGTATTAAAGATTTCAGGTTTTCAGTTAGGAATGATATCACCTTGGATTGCAGCTTCATTAGGTGTAGTCAGCGGTGTTATTATCGGTGGTATTGCAGAGTACTATACAAGCTATGATTATAATCCTACTAAGAAGATTGCTCAGGCTTCAAGAGAGGGTGCAGCGCTTACAATTACACAGGGACTTTCAGTAGGTATGAAATCATGTATGTATCCTCTTATTGTATTGGGAATCACAACATACGCTTCATATGCTGTATCAGGAATGTTCGGAATCGCTATGGCGGCAGTAGGTATGCTTTCATTCGTATCTGCTACTGTTTCAGTGGATACTTATGGTCCTATTTCAGATAATGCGGGCGGTATTGCTGAGATGTCAGAGCTTGAGCCGGAGGTACGTGAGATTACGGATAAGCTTGATTCAGTTGGAAATACAACGGCAGCTATCGGAAAAGGTTTTGCTATCGGTTCTGCTTCACTTGCAGCGTTATCTTTAATGGTATCGTTCCTTTATGCATTCCAGCCGGAGGGCGCTGAATTAGAGCTTAACTTTACAAATCCGTTGATTCTTGCAGGTGCATTGGTGGGAGGCGCTCTTCCGTTCCTGTTCTCAGGTATGCTGATTGAAGCGGTGGCTAATGCTGCAAGAAAGATGGTAGAAGAAGTAAGAAGACAGTTTAATGAAATTCCAGGCATACTTGAGGGCAAGGCAAAGCCTGATTATAAGACATGTATAGAGATTTCTTCTCAGGGTGCGTTAAAAGAAATGAGAACACCGGCAATTCTTTCGATTATATTCCCGATTATTTCAGGATTTTTATTCGGACCATATTTTGTTGGTGGATTGCTCATTGGCGCTACTCTTTCAGCTATTATGCTTGCTATATTTACAGGAAATGCAGGTGGTGCATGGGA
>JAGAJD010000020.1 GCA_017626275.1 Lachnospira sp. | reverse complement strand
GTATTCCGTGGGATTTGGACAGAAATGTGGGTGGTGTTACCGTTCTTCCTCCATATGAGAAAAGCTCTAACAGCGAGTGGTACACAGGAACAGCTAATGCAATCTATCAGAATCTGGAATATATGGAACAGTATAATCCTGATTATGTATTAATCTTATCAGGTGACCACATCTATAAGATGGATTACAAGATTATGTTAGATTATCATAAGGCAAATAATGCTGATATTACGATTGCGGCAATGCCTGTTCCGATTGAAGAAGCAAGCAGATTTGGTATTGTAGTGACAGATGATGACAACAGAATTACGGAATTTGAGGAAAAGCCGGAAAATCCTAAGAGCAATCTGGCTTCAATGGGTATCTATATATTCAGTTGGAAAGTATTAAAAGATGCTTTGATTAAGCTGAAAGACCAGAATGAATGTGATTTTGGAAAGCATGTAATTCCGTATTGCTTTGAGAATAACAAGAGAATTTTTGCATACGAGTATAACGGCTACTGGAAAGATGTAGGTACATTAAGCTCTTATTGGGAAGCTAATATGGAGCTGATTGATATTATACCTGTATTTAATCTCTATGAGGAGTTCTGGAAGATTTATACAAAGACAGATACGATTCCGCCGCAGTACATAGCTAAAGAAGCATATATTGAGAAGAGTATTATAGGTGACGGTACCGAAGTCTATGGTAAAGTGTATAATTCGGTTATCGGTTCAGGTGTTGTAATCGGTGAGAATACAGTTGTCCGTGATTCTATCATTATGAATAATTCAGAGCTTGGAGATAACTGCATGATTACGAAGTCTATTATTGCAGAAGACGCTAAGATTGGTAATAATGTGGAGCTTGGAGTTGGAGAAGAGGCAGAAAATGTAAAGAAGCCTAAGATTTATAATTCAGGTCTTGTTACTATCGGAGAATGTTCTGTGATACCGGATAATATAAAGGTAGGAAAGAATACGGCGATTTACGGTGAGACGACAGTCGACGATTATCAGGACGGACAGCTTGCAAGCGGAGGCATAATAATTAAGGCAGGTGATAATGTATGAAAGCAATAGGAATTATTCTGGCGGGCGGCAATAATAAACTGATGAAGGAATTATCCAATAAGAGAGCAGTCGCAGCTATGCCTGTGGCGGGAAGTTACAGAGCGATTGATTTTGCATTGAGTAATATGTCTAATTCAAGAATTAACAGAGTGGCAGTAATTACACAGTATAATGCGTGTTCACTTAATGAACATTTAAGTTCTTCAAAATGGTGGGATTTTGGAAGAAAGCAGGGCGGCTTATTTGTTTTTACACCGACAATTACGGCTGACAGCAGCTATTGGTACAGAGGAACAGCAGACTCATTGTATCAGAATCTGCATTTCCTCAAATCAAGTCATGAACCATATGTAGTAATCGCTTCGGGAGATGGTGTATACAAGCTCGATTATAATAAAGTGCTTGAGTATCATATCGAGAAAAAAGCAGATATTACAATGGTAGTAAAGAAGATGACAGACCGTTCGGAGATTAACCGTTTTGGTCTTGTAAGCATGACTGATGAGGGAAGAATTACAGAGATTGATGAAAAACCGTTGGAGACGAATCTTTCTACTGTTTCAACAGGAATTTATGTTATCAGAAGAAGACTTCTTATTGAACTGATTGAGAAAGCTGCTTCTGAGGACAGGCATGATTTTGTAAGAGATATTCTGATTCGTTATAAGAATATTAAGAAGATTTACGGCTATAAGCTGGAGACTTATTGGAGCAATATTTCTTCCGTTAATTCTTATTACAAAACAAATATGGATTTCTTAAAGAAAGATGTAAGAGACTACTTCTTTAAGCAATACCCGGATATCTACTCAAAGGTAGAGGATCTTCCGCCGGCTAAATATAATTACGGTTCTAATGTAAGCAACAGTCTCGTTTCAAGCGGTTGTATCGTCAACGGTACAATTGAGAATTCGGTACTGTTTAAGAAAATATATGTAGGAAATAACAGTGTGGTTAAGAACTGTATAGTACTTAATAACGCATATATAGGAGATAATTCATACATTGAGAACTGTATTATTGAGAGTAACAGCACAATTAAGGCTAACTCAAGATATGTGGGAGAGTCAGGCGTAGAGATTATCAGGGAAAATAATCCGGTTTACTATTAAATCTAAGGATTAATAATTACACAGCATTACAGAAAAAGTTTGATAAGCTGCATCAGGGGGCAGCAGAAGGGGTGCTTATGAATATTACGGACGTACGTGTAAGGAAAATCAGCAAAGAAGGTAAGATGAAGGCTGTTGTATCAGTTACGATTGATGATGAATTTGTTGTGCATGACATTAAGGTGATTGAGGGAGAAAAGGGATTGTTTATTGCAATGCCGAGCCGTAAGTCATCAGACGGTGAATACAGGGATATTGCACACCCGATTAATACGGCAACGCGTGACAGATTGCAGGCAATCGTGTTGGAAGCATATGATAAAGCAGAGGATACAGCAGAAGAATAAATGCCTTAGATAGAAAGTGTGTAAAGCCGCATCGGACAAAAAATGTCTGGTGCGGCTTTTTGTCATATTACACAATAATATGGTGAAAATACACAAAAAATAAGGAATGAAATATCTTCTTATTTACCTATTTGTAAGCATGCTTTTGTTAGAAAAGAATATAGTATAAAACATCATAAAGTTGGTGTTGCTGAAGCAAGTAAAGAGGAAGTTTTAAGAGCGTTAGAAAATGTTGTTACATTTGATAGTTATAACAAAGGTAATTTAACTGAAACAGATTTGTTTTTGTTAAATGTTTCGGG
>JAGAJD010000255.1 GCA_017626275.1 Lachnospira sp. | reverse complement strand
TGTGAGCTTTGATGAATATGACGGGCTTGCTTCAAATGAAGAAAAAAGCAGATATATGCAGGTGCTTGGAAATGAACTTGCAGGCTATAATTTTGCATTATCAGAAGAGAATATATCGGCGGGGGAAGATATTTCACGCAATGATACGCTTGGCAATCTTCACGGCATACATACGTTTAGTGCGCTTTTGGGGCTGTATGGTACTGTTTTCGGTGTGGAAAATATGCTCGGACTTGGAAGCGTAATACTTATGCTTTCAGTATTTCTTATATGGCTGATTCTTGGTAACCTTAAAGTCGGAAGTCTGTATAAGGGGATTGCGGTTTTGCTTTATCTTACTTCACCGCAGATTTTGTGGCAGGCAAGAACCTCATTAGTTGAGACTACTCTTGCATTTATTATACTGACATTTATTTACCTTATAACAGATGAAAAAAATAAGAATTTCCGTTGGCTTTCATGGCTTCCGGTGGCAGTATTTTCGTATTTTCACATTACGGTTTATGTGTTTATGCCGCTGTTTGTGCTTATTGAATACGGGCTTTATTTTGCAACAGGAAAACGAAGATATATGGGAGCGGCAGCACTGTCCATTGCGGCATATCTCGGCGGTTTTTATATGATGTATACAAGTTCGCTTACTTATGTATATGGAAATTATGACAGGCTCTATATCGGTTCAATAGGGACAGGCAATATTAATAAATTTGTAACGGCTGTAAGTGTGGGGGCATTGCTGCTGACGCTGATGCTTGCGGCACTTCCGGTAAAAAAGCACAAGAGATCCGTTGTGAAGAATAAAAAGCTTGAAATATTCCGGAGAATATTGTCAATAATATTGGTTGTATTGGGAGTGACCGGCTGCATTTATGTAGCAGTAAAAAGCAGCTATCCGTTCAGCTATATTACAAGTTATGCATATATGCTTAGTAGCGGAATTATTATGATACCTGTGATAATTCTTGCTGCTTTGATAAAGCCGAAAGCGTTCAGCAAAAATAGCAGTATTGTCATATTGTCCGCTATGTTTTATTATTGTGTCGTTCTGTATTCGATAGCATTTAAAAATGAAGTGCTTCATTATTATTATTATGGAAGATACATTGTACCGTATTTGTCAGTAATTGTCATACTCGGTGCATGTGTCATGCAGAATATATACGGGGAATTATCATTATGTAAAAGAAACCGTAATAAAAATATTATGGCGGGAGTATGTTCACTGGCAGCTATGCTTGCAGCGGCAGTGCTTTCACCGTATGCGGCAGTTGTAACTACACAGCAGGATCAGACGGAGCTGCAGTGGGAGGTTGTTACTGACATTACGGAAATGATTAAAGCTGATACAGCAGTTGTGGTGTGCGGCGATGCAGCTTCACAGTGCATGATGCTGCTTAAATATATGGCAGAAGCTGATATTTATGTGGATATGCAGGATATGCAGGAACAATTACATAATCTGTCCGGTAAGTATGATAAAATATATATAGTAAGCATGAAAGAAGATGATGAGAGACTTGCGGAACATATGGACAGAATATATCATAATGATAATATAATACAGACAGATGTTAAAATGCCTGAGAAACTTTCGGGGATTAAGGCATTAATACCATATGCGGAGGAATTTGAAACGGTTTCAAGGCCGATAGCTGTATATGAATATCTGTCGGAATCATAATAGACGGGGTTTTATGTTTGAATTAAAGGAAAAATTATCAATTATTATGCCTGCATACAACGAAGAGGCATTAATTTACAATAGTATTATACAGACACTTGACATTGTTGAGCAGTTTGCGCCTAATTTAGAGATAGTTGCAGTTAATGACGGCAGCAGTGACAATACAAGACAGGAGATAGAGCGTGCAGCCAAAACAGATGAAAAAAGACCGCACCGTTGTGTACCGGGAGTGCCTGTAAGCAATTCTTCACGCGTAAAATTAGTCACATCAAAGAAGAACAGAGGCAAGGGAAATGCTATTATTGCAGGCGTCAGTCAGGCTGAGGGAGAATATATTGCATTTGTTGATGCGGATTTAGAGTTAAATCCGTCACAGCTTTGCGGATATCTTGAAAAAATGCTTGCGACAAAAAGTGATGTTGTAATAGGGTGCAAATTTCATAAAGATTCAGAGCTTAAATATCCGCTCAGGCGTAGAATTATAAGCCTTGGATATTATATGATGCTTTTGGCATTATTTCATCTTAACGTAAAGGATACGCAGACCGGTTTAAAGGTATTTAAGGCTGGGGCGATAAAACCTGTGGCACATTTAATCAGAACTTCGGGATTTGCGTATGATATTGAACTTTTGGCGGCACTTAACAGAAGAGGCTGCAAAATAGAGCAGATGCCGGTAAAGGTTGTTTATGTCCGTGACAGAAATTCAAGAAGAATCGGCATGCATGATATTATCAAGGCGTTTAATGACACATGGGCAATATTTTACAGATTATATTTTAAGCATTATTACGATTGATGTGAGGAAATAATGATGGCAGAAAAGGTTCAGAAAAAAGTACTTCTCAATTTCATATATCTGAGCAGACACCATGCCGGGGGAAAGGATCAGGTCGCATTAAATCTGCTTGAGGGCATTTACAAAAACGGAGACATTTGCCGATGTGCAATACTCTGCTATGATTATGCCGTGGAATATATCAGGGAAATTGCACCCGAAGCAGATATTATAAGCGTTAAAGCACCAAAGAGCGGTGCGGAGCTTGTGCGCCTTGCACATATTGAATGTGTAAATACATTTATACTTCCGGGAATTATAAGGAAGAATAATATCGGTCTGGTGTTCCATGCAAGCTGCACAACAGGACTTTTTAAGCTGAAGGTGCCGTCCATTGTAATTCCTCATGACATTAAGGCGGTATCTCACCGTGTTATGGGCAGTGTAAAAATAGTGTGGTACAAATACATTTTGTATAAGATGATGTATGCGGTTGATTTTAAAAATGCAGACAAAATTATTGCTATCAGTAAGGCGGACTGTTCGGAAATACGGAATTATTATGCAAAATATAAAGATAAAATTGTACAGATTTATAACCCGATTAAGGTCAATGTAAATGATGTGATTCCTGAAATGCCGAAAAAGGGAGATATAGTAGCTATTAACATACAGTTTCATCATAAAAATATTATTACACTAATTAAAGCATTTGAGATGATTCAGGACAAAATTGACAGCAGGCTTATTCTTGTGGGAAATATACCAAAAAGAGTACATTATCTGCAGGAGTATGTCAAAGAGCATAATCTTTCGGACAGAGTTATATTTACAGGTTTCGTCAATGGAAAGAGGAAGAGGGAACTGCTGACAAGCTGCTGTATTTATGTAAATCCGTCGCTGTTTGAGGGTTTTGGAATGACGGCGGTGGAAGCAATGATCTTAAAGGTGCCTACATTGTTATCGAGAGTTTCTGCTAATTATGAGGTGACTAAGGGAATGTGCCGCTACTATGAGCCGGCTGACGACTGCGAGGCGCTTGCGGAGGCGATAATGACCTTTTTTGACAGCCCTGAGACGGGTGAGGAGCTTGAACTTAAAAGCAAGGAAATGCTTAGGAGATATGACTATAAAAAAATAGCAGCACAGTATATGGAGCTTTTTTTAGAGGTGATGGGGTAACGTATGAAAGTAAAGGTTAGTGTGATTACGCCGTTATATAAGGGAAAACAATATATTCCAAAGCTTATGCAGATGATGATTAATAATGCAGGAAAAGTGTCTATGGAATATATACTTGTAAATGACAGTCCAAAAGAGTATCTCTTAAACGAACAGAATCTTATTAATGAGTACGGGCTTTCATACAGGCTGCAATTTAAGGCGGTCAATAATCCGGTCAATATGGGGATTCAGAAGTCCAGAGCGGCAGGTCTTGCGGCGGCAGAGGGAGAATATATCTGTTTTCTTGACCAGGACGATTATTTAGAAGATGATGCTGTATTCAGGCTGTTGTCCTATATAGAAAAAGAGGACTGCGATGTGCTTACAGCTAACGGTTACAGGAGATATCCTGCCAAGGACGGGCAATGCTTAAGATTAGTACCTCTTTATAAAAGAAAAGCAGCGCTAAAGGCTGTATGTAATGAAAAAATGTATCTTTACGGAACGGATATGATATTTTCTCCGGGACAGTGTCTTATAAAAAAAGCCTCGATACCTGATGAGTGGTCAGAATATACACTTGAAATCGACGGCTGTGATGATTTTTTAATGTGGCTTATGATGTTTCAAAAGGGCTGCCGTTTTAGGACAGTGTGGGATAAGTTATATTACCACAATGAAACAAGGCAGAATTATTCGGCTTCATATGAGGCAATGGAAAAATCCTTTGAAAATATGTGTGACATACTTGAGAAAATCAGTTGGTATGATAACGATAAGGTACAGATATTAAGGAGACGGTATAAATTAAAGTCTCTTTTAAAATCTGGTGTGTCACCTGTAAAAAAAGTAAGCAATATATTTAAAAACCTTGATATTATTATTTACACAATCAGCTATAAATTAAAAGGATATCATTAATAAAAGATTATTGTTGTCTATTATGTGCAAATATGTTACGATTAAATTACGATTGTATTACGATTAGTAAATGTTGTAAAATCGGAGTCAGCTTGAAATGCGAAAGGATATAGTATTAATGAAAGAGCGTATTAGGAACATTTTTTCTTACAGTGATATGATAGGAAGTCTTGTGAAAAAAGAACTGAGAGGGAAATACAAAGGCTCAGTGCTTGGATTTTTATGGACATTTATCAATCCTCTTTGTCAGATTATTGTATATACGATAGTTTTTTCTGTTATTGTAAGAAATAATCTTGATAAATTTTATGTATATATGATTGTCGGTATGATTCCGTGGCTGTTTTTTGATATGTCGCTGAGACAGGGAGCCGGTTGTATCAGGTATCAGGGAGATATGATAAAAAAGATTTATTTTCCGAGAGAGGTTCTTCCGATAGCATGTGTGACATCTAATTTTGTCAACATGCTGTTTTGTTTTGTAATTGTATTTGCTGTATTATTCATTTCCGGCATCGGAGTCAGAATTGAAGCCTTGCTGTTTCTTCCGCTTGTCATGGCGATAGAATATTTTCTCTCGCTTGGTTTTGCACTTATTGTATCGGCGGGAACAGTGTATTTTAAGGAGTTGGAACATATCATAACAGTTATTTTAATGGCATGGATTTACGGAACGCCAATTATGTATTCAATGGAGTTTATTCCTGCCAATATTAAGTGGCTGTTTAAGGCGAACCCTATGACGTCGGTTATAGAGTCATACCATAAGATTCTGTATTGGAAAGCACTTCCGTCAGGAAAAGAACTGTTATATTCGGCGGCATTTGCACTGGTGATGATGGTTATAGGAGGCTTGATTTTCGCCAGACTTGATGATAATTTTGCGGAGGAATTATAATGAGCGGGATTGATATGCAGTATTCTGTGCAGGTGACAGATGTTGAAAAGCATTTTAAAGTATATATGGATAAAGGAAGCACTTTAAAAGAAAGGGTAATTTTCTTACAGCGCAACCGGTATGAGAACAGACAGATTTTAAACGGGATAAGCTTTAAGATTCCAAAGGGACAGGCGGTCGGTTTAATCGGAAGAAACGGCTGCGGTAAGAGTACAACTCTTAAGCTTCTTACAAGAATTTTAAAACCAAACAGCGGAACTGTTGATGTAGAGGGCAGGGTGTCAAGTCTTATTGAGCTTGGAGCCGGCTTTCACCCTGATATGTCGGGGCGTGAAAACATTTACATTAATGCTACGATTTTCGGACTTAAAAAGGAAGAGATTGACGAGCGTCTTGATGAGATTATAGCATTTTCGGAGCTGGAGGAATTTATTGATAATCCGGTCAGGACATATTCTTCCGGTATGTATATGCGCCTTGCGTTTGCCGTAGCTATAAATGTAAATGCAGATGTGCTTCTTATAGATGAGATTCTTGCTGTTGGAGATGTAAGTTTTCAAAAGAAATGTTTTCAGCGGTTAAAGGAGATTAAGGAGCAGGGTACAACGATTGTTATCGTTTCCCATTCAATGGAACAGCTTTATAGTATATGTGACCGTTTAATATGGCTTGAAGAGGGAAGAATTAAGGAGGACGGTGAGCCGAAGCTTATTGCAATGCATTATCTTGATTCTATGGAGGACGAGCGTATTGCGAAGCTTGCGGAGGTGAGCAGGGAGAAGCTTGCCGACGAGCGAGGCCGTTCTATTCTTGAGCTTACACAGAATGTACACCCGGAAGCAAGGCGTGAGGGAACGCATGAGGTAAGATTTACAAAGGTAGACCTGTATGACGGCGAGGGAAATCCATGTCAGACATTTGGCACAGGCGACAAGGTCGTGCTTAAGTTTTCCTATGCGACTGATACAGAGGGAATCAAGGTCAATTTTAACATGGATTTTGTTAAGGATAACTGGCAGTACTGCTATGGAAGCTGTTTTGCGAAGCCGGGAGATGAGCTTCCTGTATTAAAGAAATCAGGAGAGGTAACATTTGAGATAGAAAAGCTTATGCTTCTTCCGGGTAAATATTATCTTGATATTGGAATAAACGGAGAACATGGCGAGCTTTACGATAATGTGCGTAATATTATGCAGATTACCGTAAGGGATTATGTGCATAATGAATTTGGACCGTGTACATTTGAACATGACTGGAAATTAGTGTAGCCGGGCGGCAGAATGGAGGATTATTATGAAATACGATTATTTAGTAGTAGGAGCAGGACTTTACGGAGCAGTATTTGCTTATGAGGCAAAGAAGAAGGGCAAAACCTGTCTTGTGATTGATAAGAGAGATCACATTGCAGGAAACATTTATTGTGAAAATGTTTCGGGAATTAATGTACATAAGTACGGGGCACACATTTTCCATACATCAGATAAGAAAATCTGGGATTATGTAAACCAGTTTGCTGAATTTAATAATTACATTAATTCACCTGTTGCAAGATATAAGGACGAGCTTTACAATCTGCCGTTTAATATGAATACCTTCAGCAAAATGTGGGGAATTGCAACACCGCAGGAGGCAAAAGACATTATTGCTGCACAGATTGCAGACTTAAATATCACAGAGCCGAAAAACCTTGAGGAGCAGGCACTTTCACTTGTTGGAAGGGACGTTTATGAGAAGCTTATTAAGGGCTACACAGAGAAGCAGTGGGGACGTGACTGTAAAGATTTACCGTCTTTTATTATTAAGAGACTTCCGTTAAGATTTATTTATGACAACAACTATTTTAATGACAGATATCAGGGAATCCCAATCGGCGGCTATACTAAGATTGTTGAGAAGATGCTTGACGGAATTGAAGTGCGTCTGAATACTAATTATCTTGATAACCGTGAAGAATTTGATGCAATGGCAGATAAGATTATATATACAGGTATGATTGACCAGTTCTATGACTACAAGCTCGGTGTACTCGAATACCGTTCAGTACGTTTTGAGACTGAAGAACTTGAAATGGAAAATTATCAGGGAAATGCTGTTGTCAATTATACGGAAAGAGAAGTGCCTTATACAAGAATTATTGAGCATAAGCATTTTGAATTTGGCAAGCAACCTACAACTATTATTTCAAGAGAGTACTCAAGCGAGTGGAAGAAGGGCGATGAGCCTTATTATCCTGTAAACAATGATAAGAATAACGAGCTGTATCAGCAGTACAAGGAACTTGCGGATAAGGAGAATAAGGTTATCTTTGGCGGAAGACTTGGCGGATACAAGTATTACGATATGGACAAGGTTATTGCGGCAGCGTTGGAGATGTGTGAAGCAGAATTACAGTAACAGGCAGCATGGAGTTTCAATATGAAGGAAAACGTAGTTGCGGCGGTTGTAGTCACCTACAACCGCAAAGAGTTGTTGCAGGAATGTGTGGACGCATTATTAAGCCAGAAAGACATTGATGTTGATATTATAGTGGTGGATAATGCGAGCAGTGACGGCACTGATGAATTAATGGACGCATATATAAGTCACACTAAAGATATGCCAAACAACGTTTATTATATCCGCCTTAATGAAAATATCGGTGGCTCAGGCGGCTTTTATAAGGGAATAAAAAAGGCGGCAGAGCTTAGTTACCGTTATATATGGATAATGGACGATGATACAATAGCTAAAGAAGACGCATGTATTGAGCTTGTTGATACTGCACGGCTGTTAAATGATGATTTCGGTTATCTTTCATCGACAGTTTTATGGACTGATAATAAGTCATGCGAGATGAATATACAGAAGTTTGACAACAATATAAGCAGGTCATATAAATATGTGCAGAAGGGGATAGTTCCTGTAAGGAGCGCCACATTTGTTTCTTTATTTATTAATCTTAAAGCGGTTAAAGCGCTCGGACTTCCTCTGAAGGAATATTTTATATGGGGAGATGATAAGGAATATACACTGCGTCTCTCAAGGGAATATGGCTGTTATTATGTATCGAAAAGTGTAGTCATACATAAAATGCAGAATAACAACGGAAGTAATATTGTAAGCGATGATAAGACAAGGATTTCAAGATATTATTATGCGTATAGAAATGATCTTGCAACAGCAAAGAAATGCGGCTGGAAGGAAGTTGTAAACTACTATATTATTTTTGTAAAAACAATAATGCGTATTATTCGTTCCGGTTCTTCGTGTAAGCTTAAAAGAATAGCTGCAATGTTTAAGGGAATGTTTTGCGGAATATTTTTTAATCCGCAGCCTGAACATATATTGGAAACAGATAACAATAGGTAAATGATTTTATTTTAGAGGAGAAAATTGATGAAGCTGCAAAAAGTGTTATGGCCGAAGCAGGGATTGTGTACAGAGGAAAAATTATATATCCATACAAATGTAATTGATGAAGACTTTAATATTAACAGAGATGAAAATCGTTTGAAGAGTAACCTGAATTTTATTAATCACAGTAAGGTGTATTTAATGACTGATGGCGGTTTCAGGTTTGAAAAGGGCGGCAAGGCTGCATTTGATACTTATTTTAACGGATTTTCAATTGAAAAGTGGAAGAAGTATACACAGATAAAAGAGGTCTCACTTAACTTACAGTTACAGGGAGATTTTCTTGTAACATTATGCAGCAAGGTTTTTCTTCATGGTGAAGTATTACGAAATGAAATTTTAAGACAGGAAGTTCATGCAGACGAGTGCGGAGAATATACTTTCCCATTTGGAAATGCAGATAAGGGAATGTTATATTTTGAGGTAATGGCATTGTCTGATGAAAGCTGCCTTTACAGCGGATATTATGAGGATACATCTATTGAAAAGTCTGTGAGACAGCCGAAAATCGGTATTGATATCTGTACGTTTAAGAGAGAAAGATATATTGAAAAAAATATCGGGCTTCTTAATAGTTATATTTTTAACAATGAACAGAGCCCGCTTCAGAATAACCTTGAAGTGTTTATATCAGATAACGGTCAGACGCTTGATATAGCTAAGCTTAGCAGCGATAAGATTCATATTGTAAAGAATAAGAATACCGGCGGTGCAGGCGGCTTTACAAGAGGACTTATGGAGATTATCAAAAACGGTAATCCTCATGGAATTACACATGCGCTCGTAATGGACGACGATATAACAATAGATCCGGAATCCATTGAAAAGACTTATACAATTTTAAGTCTTTTAAAGGACGAGTATGCAGACGCTTTCATCGGCGGAGCAATGCTTCGTATTGATAAGCAGAATATTCAGGTGGAGTCGGGAGCTTCATGGAATGCGGGAGAGCTTGTTTCAAATAAGCAGAATCTTAATATGAATGTTGCCTGGGACTGCCTGTTTAATGAAATTGAAGAATATACGGAATTTAATGCATGGTGGTATTGCTGTTTTCCGATGAGTGTGGTATCGGAGGACAATCTTCCGCTTCCTATTTTTATACGAGGCGATGATTTGGAATATGGTCTTAGAAATATGAAGCAACTTATTCTTATGAACGGTATCTGTGTATGGCATGAACCGTTTGAAAATAAGTATTCTTCATTTTTAGAGTATTACATTATAAGAAACAGACTGATTGACAATTCATTCCATTTTCCGAACTGGGGTAAGAAGCAGTTAAAGAAAATAGTATGGAGACAGTGGCAGTCAGAGGTTAAGCGTTACCGCTATAAGAATGTAAGACTTCATACGAGAGGAGTAAAGGACTACCTTAAGGGTGTGGATTTTCTTCTCAATGCGGACGGAGAGCAGCTTCATAAGGAGATAATGGCAGCAGGCTATAAGGCAGTTCCGATGGAGCAGATAAGTGTGCCGTTTCATTACAGGGACTATGAAGATTCAAGAAATATGGGCTTAAGCAAGTTGCATAACATAATCCGCAAGCTGACATTTAACGGCTGGTTCTTGCCGGCAAAGCATGTAAGAATATCATCAATGGCGCAGTCAAGATTAGAGACGATATGGAGAGCCAAAAAAATTGTATATTATGATGTGACGGTAAATAAGGCTTTTGAATGTGAAAAGAGCTGGAAGGAATTTTTTGGAACATTCTTTGAAGTGCTTGGTTTGACAATTCAGATTGATTTCAAGTATAACAAGGCAAAGAAGGATTTCATCAAACGCGGAAATGAAATTAAAAATATTCAGTTCTGGAACAGGTATCTTGGACTGGACAATAAACAGAGGTAATTAACATTGAAAAATCGAAATAATAAGAAAAAAATTATTATAACAGCGATAATTGTATATTTTCTTGTGATAGGTTTTATCTATATACGTGAGGTAACATCTGACAATATCGTATCGCCTAGTAATAATACAGCGGCAGAGGAAGCTTATAATCGTAAGAAGGCAGTGATTGACGCAAAAGATGAAGAAGAGAAAAATGCATATAATAAGGCTTTGAGCGCACTGGACTATGATATCAGCAAGGCTGCGATTCAGATAAATCCATCAGACTGCCTTAGCGTAATGACTGCAAATAACCTGCCTGCATTATCAAGAATGGCGGAAGAAGATTCGCAAAAGTATATGAGTGAACTTCAGGTGTTGAAAAAGATAGAGCGTCTTGGTATTGATACAACCACATTTGAAACACCGGAGCTTAACTGGAAAAATCTGTACAACAGAGTGACCAATACAATGGCATCAAAGAATACATTTGCAAACCAGCTTCAATTTATCGGGTTGAAGGCGTCTGAGCTTAATAAATTTATTCGGTCAGCAGATA
>JAGAJD010000254.1 GCA_017626275.1 Lachnospira sp. | reverse complement strand
ACTTGTAACATACCCTTCCATATATGTACCGTTCAGATAAAATCCGACATGATACCACGCATATGTATCACTCGTATATACAGTATCCAAAATATTAAAATGAAATCCACCACTGACCTTTGTAATGACATTAGCAGTACTTGATGTATCTGTCGAAGTACGGATACGAAGTCCAGTCACCCCGGCATTAACAGTTCCCGTCTTTCCCGTATCTGCATATACTGCCTGCGGCTGCAGCCATGACAAATGGCACGATACTGCCGCCGCACACAATATGATTGTTAAGAATAGTGCTTTTAATCTTCTTTTCTTTCTCAATCTGTTCTCCATTCTTTGACTTCATTTTCTAATTGTTTCTGCCAAACTCTGAAAGCTTAAGCCCCTCGTTTCTTTCCAATACCATATTTACACTCCAACTGTTCACAAAAATAAGCAGCGGGTTGTCCTTTAAATCCTTAATCTTCTTCATATCTGAAGTTCCGACAATCCTGCTGACATCAACTTCTTGAGGATTTTCAATCCAGCGGATATGCTCATATGGAAGCGGCTCCAGCTTAATATCTACATTATACTCATTTTTCAAACGATATTCCAGTACTTCAAACTGCAGAACACCTACAACGCCTACAATAATTTCTTCCATTCCGGTATTAAATTCCTGAAAAATCTGTATTGCACCCTCCTGCGCTATCTGGCTGATACCCTTTATAAACTGCTTACGCTTCATAGTATCTATCTGGCGCACTCTTGCAAAATGCTCCGGTGCAAAGGTAGGAATTCCGTCAAACTGAAACTTTTTATTTGAAAGACATATTGTATCCCCGATAGAAAAAATTCCAGGGTCAAACACACCTATAATGTCCCCGGCATATGCCTCTTCTACTATGTGACGCTCCTGTGCCATCATCTGCTGCGGCTGTGAAAGACGGATTTTTTTACCGCCCTGCACATGATTTGCCTCCATTCCGGCAGTAAACTTACCTGAACATATTCTCATAAATGCAATTCTGTCACGGTGAGCCTTATTCATATTTGCCTGAATCTTAAACACAAATGCCGAAAAATCTTCTTCAAAAGGATTAATTTCTCCGATTGAAGAATTTCTTGGAAGCGGTGAGGTTGTCATATCAAGGAAATGCTTTAAAAATGTTTCAACACCGAAATTAGTCAGTGCCGAACCGAAAAATACAGGCGTAAGATTTCCCGCCTGAACTTCCGACAAGTCAAATTCCGCACTCGCACCGTCAAGCAGTTCAATATCCTCCTGCAGTTTATCAAAATATCCCTGTCCTATTTCAGAAACAAGCTCTGCATTTTCGACTGAAATATTTTTAGTTTCCACTTCTTTCTGACCATTCATCGCCGCCTTAAACAGCGATACTTCTTTTGTATTTCTGTCATAAACGCCTTTAAATTCCTTACCGCAGCCAATAGGCCAGTTTACGGGACACGTACTTATTCCGAGTACATTTTCAATCTCGTCAAGCAGTTCAAACGGATCATTTGCCTCCCTGTCCATTTTGTTAATAAACGTAAAAATAGGAATGTGACGCATAACGCATACCTTAAACAGCTTAATAGTCTGCTTTTCCACACCCTTTGAAGCGTCGATTACCATGACTGCCGAATCTGCTGCCATAAGTGTACGGTAGGTATCCTCCGAGAAATCCTCATGTCCCGGTGTGTCAAGAATATTAATACAGTATCCGTCATAATTAAACTGAAGCACAGATGATGTAACTGAGATACCCCTCTCTTTTTCAATCTCCATCCAGTCAGATACCGCATGTTTCGCTGTTTTTTTGCCCTTTACAGAGCCTGCAAGATTAATTGCACCTCCATAAAGCAGAAACTTTTCCGTCAATGTTGTCTTACCCGCATCAGGGTGGGATATAATTGCAAATGTTCTTCTCTTTTGAATCTCACTTTTTAAGTCGGCCACTACGATTTTCCTCCTAAAATATGCTCTGAAAATGAGAACCTATGATGTAAATTTCATCACAGGTTCTTTTATGCCATGTATTTTATATTACTTTCCATAGTTTAAGCCAAACTTATATGATACCTCTGACTTATCATCTATCTTTCTGAATACATTCACAACTTTATTCATGACCTCTGCATAATCTTCTTCTTTTTCCACTTCGACAGTAACAATCTGTCCGTTATCTTCAATCTTTACAGATTTTACAAGTGTATTTTCCAGAATAATCTTTTCTGTATCTGCAACTGCCTCCGGTGTTGTAAGCATTTTGCTCTTGCTTTTATATTTAACCGCATAAGTTCTTGTCATGATTTTATCCTCCAAATTATAAATTAATTCAACATAGAATTATACAGCAAGATACTCCCGACTTCAATTCTTTTCTTTAAAATTTCAAATAATCATAGACAAATATATAAGTTTATGTTATTATTTGTATATTAATAATACGAAAGGTGGTGACACAAATGACAAACGAACAACTGCTGACCGAGATTTCCAACATTTTGCAGACACAGCTTGGTTCTTTTCGCAAAGAAATGCGTGACGAAATGCGCATTGAAATTAAAGCTGCTAACGATTCCCTGCGTAAAGAGCTCCGTAAGGAACTCCGTGAGGAATTAAGCGAGGAAATTGATAACAAAATTACCAATGCCACAGCCTCCATTAAAAGTGATATCAGCGACATTAAAAGTGACATTACTAACATTAAAGCGGATATTACCAACATTCACGGGGACATT
>JAGAJD010000253.1 GCA_017626275.1 Lachnospira sp. | reverse complement strand
GAGATTGTAGATATTGTTAAAAAAGTAGCAAGCCAGAGTAATCTTCTTGCACTTAATGCATCTATTGAGGCGGCAAGAGCAGGAGAGGCAGGAAAGGGCTTTGCAGTTGTTGCGGATCAGGTTAGGCAGCTCTCAAGCAATACATCTGAGTCAGCAGAGGATATCGTAAAGTATGTAACAGAGCTTCGTTCAGATATCGGAGTGCTGGCACAGTCTATGGACGAGACGACATCTAAGCTGGCAGAGGGTAATGAAAAGGTAGAGAAGTCGTTAGATGATATTAAGAAGATGAATGTGCAGATGCAGGAGATCAGGGAGCGTGTGGATAATGCATTTAATGATATTGACATGCAGACAGATGTTACCAAGGATTTTACGGCACAGGTTGAGAATATATCAGAGAGTTATAAGGTTCTTTCAGACGATTGTATTGAGATGGGAACTCATGTATACAAAATCGGCAGATATATTGATACAACAAGAAGTGATATGGTTCGAGGTTTTGCGGAGATTACGCAGCAGGATTGGCTTGATGTATTTATAAACGACCATTTTATACTGATGTGGAGAGTTTATAATAATGTTGTTGACTTTGAACATTTAAGAAAAGAACAGCTTAATAATCCTGAAAGCTGTAAGATTGGTAAGTGGCTTGCATCACAGACTGATACACGAATGACAGGAAGCAGTGAGTTTAAGAATGTTGTAGAGGCACATAAAAATGTTCATAAGTATGCGACTTTGTCATGGGAAGCAAAAGACAGAGATGATATTGAGGGTGCATTGGAGTATTTCCAGAAGACGTATGATGCATTTTATGTATACAAGTCGGCGGTAGAAAGTCTTCAGAGAAAGATGGAGCAGTTGGGCTTTACGGATAAGACACAGATAATTGTTTTTAGAAATTAGTAAAAATAGTTGAATCAATTAAGAAACTGTTATAGTATGTACAGGTAACTGTTCATCTATAACAGTTTTTTGCGTAAAAATAAAGCAGGGAATGGAATGGAGATAGGAATGGAAAAGGAAACTGTTTTTGTAATTGGACATAAAAATCCGGATACGGATTCTGTGTGTTCTGCGATATGTTATGCCAAATTAAAGAATATAGTGACAGGGGGGGATTATGTCGCAAAGAGAGCCGGACATCTGAATGAAGAAACACAGTATGTCATGGAAAGGCTGGGTGTTCAGCCTCCGCAGTATATGAAAGATGTAAGACCGCAGGTTAAGGATATAGAAATTAGAAGGACGAAAGGTGTTTCAAAGGAAATTTCAGTAAAAGACGCATGGACGCTGATGAAAGAGCAGAATGTTGTAACACTTCCGATTACGGAGGGCGAGTGTCTTGAGGGGCTGATTACGATTGGCGACATTGCAAGGTCTTATTTTGAAGTGTATAACAGCACGATTTTGTCTACTGCGAAAACAAAATATCAAAATATTGTGGACACACTCAGCGGAACGGTAATTACGGGAAACACGGATACAATATTTGCTAAAGGAAAAGTTGTTATTGCAGCGGCAAATCCTGAGATGATGGAAAATTATATAGAGGACGGAGATATTGTAATTCTTGGAAACCGTTATGAAGCCCAGTTGTGTGCGATTGAAATGGAAGCGGGCTGCCTCATTATATGTGAAGGGGCAGAAGTGTCCAAAACAATTACAAAATTTGCAAAGGAACATGACTGTATTATTATAACGACGGATTTTGATACATATACAGTTGCAAGACTGATTAACCAGAGTATGCCTATTGGATTTCTCATGAAAGAAAAAGAGGGGATTGTTAAATTTCACACGGAGGATTTCATTGAGGATATTCAAAAGATTATGGCAAAGCTAAGACACAGGGATTTTCCTGTGGAGGATATGAAAGGTCATTATGTGGGAATGATATCAAGAAGAAATCTTCTCGGTGCCGGAAAGAAAAAGCTGATTCTTGTAGACCATAACGAAAAAGGGCAGGCGGTAGGCGGTGTTGAAACGGCCGAAATTCTTGAAATTATAGATCATCACAGGCTTGGTTCAATTCAGACGGTTGCGCCTGTGTTTTTCAGAAACCAGCCTCTTGGCTGTACGGCAACTATTATTTATCAGATGTATCAGGAGTATAATGTGCCGGTTGACAAGATTACGGCACAGCTTTTATGTTCTGCGATTATATCTGACACATTAATTTTTAAATCACCGACATGTACGGAAAAGGACATAGATGCCTGCAAAAAGCTTGCAGAGATTGCAGGTCTTGATATAGAAAGTTACGGAAGAGAAATGTTCAGGGCAGGAAGCAATCTGTCGGGAAAGGCAGCGAAGGATATTTTTTATCAGGATTTTAAGAGATTTTCTGTTAATGACGTTACGATTGGAGTAGGTCAGATTAATTCCATGAGTACGGAGGAGATTGCGAAGGTAAAGCCGAGACTTCAGGAGTTTATTAGAGAAACAGTTAATGAACACGGTGTTGATATAATTTATTTTCTGCTTACAGATATTGTTTCTGAGACTTCGGAAGTAATATGTGCAGGAAAGAAAGCGGCTAATATTATTGAACATGCATTTAATGTTGGGATAAGCGGAGACTGTGCGGTTTTAAACGGTGTCGTATCAAGGAAAAAGCAGTTTTTCCCGGCAATAGTGGAAACATTACAGCAGTAAAGATAAGGAAGTGGAGATTAAGGTGAGAAAATTAACAAAGGACCAGCCATGCTGGTGTAACAGTGGAAAAATGTATGGTGATTGCCATATGGATTTTGATAAAAAGATAGATATGTTTCGTAAAAAATTTCATAAGGTTCCGCCGAGACAGATTATTAAAAATGAAGCTCTGCTCGCGGGAATGAGAGAAAGCAGCAAGATAAATATTGCGGTGCTTGATTATGTGGCTGAAAATATTAAGGCAGGCATGACGACGGAAGAAATAGACCGCATGGTATATGAAAAGACAACGCAGTTAGGCGGAATCCCTGCGCCGCTGAACTATGAAGGCTATCCGAAGAGTGTGTGCACATCAATAAATGAGCAGGTGTGTCATGGTATTCCGTCAAAGAATGTGCAGTTGATTGACGGCGATATCATTAATGTGGACTGTTCAACTATATATAACGGATATTTTTCTGATTCCTCAAGAATGTTCTGTATTGGAAATGTATCTGCGGAAAACAGAAAACTGGTAGAGGTCGCAAGGGAGTGTGTTGAGTTAGGTCTGAAGCAGGTAAAGCCTTGGGGACATTTAGGAGATGTTGCACAGGCGATACAGGATCATGCACATGCAAACGGCTATACGGTTGTAAGGCAGGTGGGAGGACATGGTATAGGACTGGAATTTCACGAAACGCCGTTTGTAAGCTATGTAATCCGAAAAGGAACGGGAATGGTAATGGCACCGGGGATGGTGTTTACAATAGAGCCTATGATTAATATGGGCAGTCATGAAATATATATCGATGACAATAATGGCTGGACAGTCTATACTGATGATGAGAAACCGTCAGCACAATGGGAGATTATGGTGCTTGTAACAAATGACGGCTATGAGGTAATGTGCTGGTAGACATTCACAATGACAAGAGTAACCATAGAAATAAAAAAACATATAATAATAATGATTAAGTTCTATGGAGTGATTATATGGATTATATGAATAAGAAAAGGCCTCAGCAGGTTGTTGGCATGGCATATGTTCCATGGCAGAACTGGGGCGAGTTGTATGAACCTGCCAAAGCTTTGCAGTGCGGAACGCTGTTTGCGGTTTTAAATAAGCCGTTTATCGGCTGCCGTTGTGACAGAAAACGTTAGGTTGTTTTGTAAAGAGAGGAGATTGAGCAGATTGAATGAAATGAGAAATAATCCGTATAGAATGAGACAGCAGGAGCGTCCGGGCTGCACACGGACGGAAAATTTTGCGAAGACACCTCAGTGTATGAATGATAATTCACGGATGCAGCCACTTACACAAAGGTCTTTAGCTGCACCATATGCCGGAAAAAGCTGTGATATGCGTGACGGAAATAAATCAAAGCAACAGCGTCCGGTATGGGATCAGAGAAAATGTATGCAAAATATTTACGAATTGGGATTTATTATGGTTGAAACAGCACTGTTTCTTGATACTCACCCTGAAGATGCGGAGGCATTAGCCTACTATGCAGAGATGAAAGAAAAGTATCATGAAGCAGTGCGTTTTTATTCGGATAATTTCGGTCCGCTTAATATTCATAATGTAACTAACGAGAATTACTGGTCATGGGTTGCAACACCGATGCCATGGGAAGTGGAGGGTTAGTTTATGTGGAATTATGAAAAGAGATTAGAGTATCCGATTAATATTAAGAACCCGAATCCTGCGTTGGCGGCAATGATTATCAGCCAGTATGGCGGCCCTGACGGAGAATCAGGTGCTTCCATGCGGTATCTTGCACAGAGATACAGTATGCCTTATCGTGAAGTATCAGGACTTCTGACTGATATAGGTACGGAAGAGCTTGCGCATCTTGAAATGGTCAGCGTTATGGTTCATCAGCTTACAAGAAATCTTACCGTAGACCAGATAAAGGGAACACCGTTTGAAGCGTATTATGTAGACCATACGGCAGGAGTATGGCCGCAGGCAGCCGGAGGAATACCGTTTAATGCATGTGAGTTTCAGTCAAAGGGCGATATAATTACCGATTTGGTAGAGGATTTGGCGGCAGAACAGAAGGCACGTTCTACCTATGATAATCTGATACGTCTTGTTGACGATATGGACGTTTTAGACCCGTTAAGGTTTTTGCGTCAGAGAGAAATTGTCCATTTCCAGAGATTTGGTGAGGCATTGTCATTAGTTCAGGACAGACTTGATTCCAAGAATTTCTATGCATTTAATCCTTCCTTTGATAAAAATTGTAAATAGTTTTATAAATACTTAATGAATCAGAAAGCTAATATATGTTACAATTAAAATAGTGAATAAATGCAGGCTGCGTATTTACAACGCAGTCTGTTTGTCTGCCAAAGAAAGGGATAAAAGCATGAAGGAAAAAATTTACACGATTCCCGTTAACGATGCATTCGACAAAGACTGTGAGTGTCCGGTATGTGCGATGTTTCAGGAGCTTGAGAAAAATGCAGTCGAGTATACCATGGGACCAAGCTATATGGAAGACGATATCCGAGCAAAGACCGATGAACTGGGATTTTGTCAGAAACATTTACAGCAGGTTTATGACTGTGAAAACAGGCTTGGTTTTGCATTGGTTATAAAAACCCACATGGACAAGCTGATTGCGGATATAGACAGGCTTTCCAAAGAACCGGTTAAAGGAAAGACATTTTTTAAGAAGGCAGAAGCACCGTCAGTCTCGGCTTATGTTAAAAAGCATGGGACCTCCTGTTTTGTATGTGAAAAAATTAACGGAACCTTTGACAGATATATTGATACAATACTGCACTTATATAAGACAGATAGCAATTTTAAGAAAAAATATAAAGAAAGTAAAGGTTTTTGCACATCACACTTTGGATTATTAATTCAGAGAGGACAGGAAAAATTTTCGGGAGAGCTGTGTGAAGAGTTTATAAAAGATACGACCGGTTTGTATCTTGAAAATATGAAGAGGGTACGTGATGATGTCGAGTGGTTTATCAATAAATTTGACCACAAGTATGCAAATGAATCATGGAAAAATGCAAAGGATTCACTGCCCAGAGCGATGACAAAGGTGGATTCCATTTTAGGAGATTAGATATGCAGATTTGTTACGAAGATGATAATACGGTTATTTATGGAGTTACTGATTTTGATGTGGAGCAGACATTGGAATGTGGTCAGTGCTTCCATTTTAAAAAATTGGGCGAAAAGGAATATGGGCTTACTGCCTTTCATAAGCTGTTACATATCAGGCAGGACGGGGATACGGTGATTTTTTACAACACCACAAAGGAGGATTTTGAGAATATCTGGAAAGATTATTTTGATTTGGACAGGGATTATGCAGAGATTAAGAATTATTTGCTGTCCTATGATGACCGTCTTAAAGAAGCCATATGCACAATGAATGGAGTGAGGATTCTTAAACAGGAATTTTTTGAAACGCTTATTTCATTTATTATCTCGCAGAATAAGCAGATTCCGCATATAAAGAAGATTGTTGCTGAATTATCGGAAAAGTATGGCGATTATCTGGGAGAAATTGCGGGAGAAAGATTTTTTGCATTTCCTACTAAGGAGCAGCTCATGGAAGTGACACAAGAGCAGTTAAGAGAATGTAAAACGGGATTCCGCGCGCCATATATTATGGACGCAGTAAATAAAGTAAATGCAGGCATTATTTCGGAGGCTGATTTAAGGGCGGCTGATTGTGAGAATTGTGAAAAAATGCTTACTCAGATTAAGGGAGTAGGAAATAAGGTAGCCAACTGCTGTATGCTTTTCGGACTTGAAAAAAGAGAGGCATTTCCGGTAGATGTATGGATAAAACGCATTATGGAGTACATATATTTTGAGGGGAAGCCGACCCAGAAGGAAGTAATCTTAAAGTTTGCAAAAGAGCATTTTGGCAGCTATGGAGGGTATGCACAGCAGTATCTGTTCTACTATGGAAAGACATATATGTTTTAAAGATTATAAAAAATGTATAATCAAAATATTAAAAACAAAATATATTTGTAATTAGCTGTTGACAAACAAAAACCATAGTGATATTTTAGTTATATTGAAATTAGCACTCGATTTAAATGAGTGCTAACAGGAAGAAAATGAAGATTGCTGCCGTAAGCGATTAAGACAGCGGGAAATGGAGGATAATATGAAGTTAGTACCATTAGGAGACAGAGTCGTAATTAAGGCATTGAAAGCAGAAGAGACAACAAAATCAGGTATCGTTTTACCGGGACAGTCAAAGGAAAAACCACAGCAGGCAGAGGTTATTGCAGTAGGACCGGGCGGAGTTGTTGACGGCAAGGAAGTGACAATGCAGGTTAAGGCAGGCGATAAGGTAATCTACTCTAAGTATTCAGGAACAGAGGTTGAATTAGACGGCGAAGATTATATCATCGTAAAGCAGTCAGATATTCTTGCAGTTATGGAATAAATGCGAAAAAGATATATATCAATTAAAATAGAATTTTTTGGAGGAATAAGAACATGGCAAAGGAAATTAAATATGGCATTGACGCAATAAAAGCTCTTGAAGAGGGTGTTAATAAGTTAGCAAATACAGTAAGAGTAACATTAGGACCTAAGGGAAGAAATGTAGTTCTTGACAAATCATACGGAACACCACTTATTACTAATGACGGTGTTACTATTGCCAAGGAAATCGAGTTGGAAGATAAATTTGAAAACATGGGTGCACAGCTTGTTAAGGAAGTTGCAACAAAGACAAATGATGTTGCAGGTGACGGTACTACAACAGCAACTGTTCTTGCACAGGCAATGGTAAATGCCGGTATGAAGAACCTTGCAGCAGGCGCTAATCCTATCATCTTAAGAAGAGGTATGAAGAAGGCTACTGATTGTGCAGTAGAAGCAATCGCAAGTATGAGCCAGAAGGTAACAGGCAAGGATCAGATTGCAAAGGTTGCATCAATCTCAGCAGGTGACACAGAGGTTGGACAGATGGTTGCAGACGCTATGGAAAAGGTTTCTAATGACGGCGTTATCACAATCGAAGAGTCTAAGACAATGAAGACAGAGCTTGACCTTGTAGAAGGTATGCAGTTCGACAGAGGATATATTTCAGCTTACATGGCAACAGATATGGATAAGATGGAAGCAAATCTTGATAATCCGTATATCCTTATTACAGATAAGAAGATTTCAAATATTCAGGAGATTCTTCCAATCTTAGAGCAGATTGTACAGTCAGGTGCAAAGCTTTTAATTATTGCAGAGGACGTAGAGGGCGAAGCATTAACAACATTAATCGTAAACAAGTTAAGAGGAACATTCAATGTTGTTGCTGTTAAGGCTCCGGGCTATGGCGACAGAAGAAAGGAAATGTTAAAGGATATCGCAATCCTCACAGGCGGTCAGGTGATTTCAGAAGAGTTAGGTCTGGAATTAAAGGACACTACAATGGATATGCTTGGTCGTGCTAAGTCAGTTAAGGTTCAGAAGGAAAATACTGTTATCGTTGACGGCGAAGGCGAAAAGGCAGAAATCGAAGCAAGAGTTTCACAGATTCGTGCACAGATTGAAGAGACAACATCTGATTTCGACAGAGAAAAATTACAGGAAAGACTTGCAAAGCTTGCCGGCGGTGTTGCAGTAATCAGAGTAGGTGCAGCAACAGAGACAGAAATGAAGGAAGCAAAGCTTCGTATGGAGGACGCTTTAAATGCTACAAGAGCAGCAGTGGAAGAGGGCGTTATCTCAGGCGGTGGTTCAGCTTATATCCATGCTTCTAAGGAAGTTGCTAAGCTTACAGAGCAGCTTTCAGGAGATGAAAAGACAGGTGCCGAGATTATCTTAAAGGCTTTGGAAGCTCCGTTATTCCACATTTCAGCAAATGCAGGTCTTGAAGGTTCTGTTATTATTAATAAGGTAAGAGAATCAGAAGTAGGAACAGGCTTTGATGCATTAAACGGTGAATATGTAAACATGATTGACGCAGGTATCCTTGACCCTGCAAAGGTAACAAGAAGTGCATTACAGAATGCAACAAGCGTTGCTTCAACACTTCTTACAACAGAGTCAGTTGTTGCTACTATTAAGGAAGATGTTCCTGCTATGCCGGCTGGCGGTGCAGGCGGAATGGGAATGATGTAATTCCTCATTTGTCAGTATATAATTAAAAGAAAACTCCGATGGACTTTTTGTTCACCGGAGTTTTCGTAATATGATTTTTTATGAATTGATACTGAATAATTATTAACAATGCCGAATGACCGGCAGAATGGAGAAAATATGTACAACGTTGCGACAGAACAGATTTTAAAGGTAAAAGCTCCCAAACAGGCAATACTATTTAAAATAGTAATGGTTATTGCCTGTATTCTTGCAATCACAACAATTCCTCAGATGTATGCCATAGGTATTCTGTTATCAGCCGTATTTATAGTATTTACCGTAATTTTGTTCAAGTATTATAATGCAGAATATGAATATTCTTTAGTAGACAATGAATTTACGGTGGACAAGATTATGTCACGTTCAATGCGCAAACGCTGTGGTGTATACAATATTGCCAAAGCGTCTCTTATTGCAAAGCCGGATTCACAGGCAGCACTTGGAATGGAGCAAAAAAAACTTCGTACTTATAATTATACATCAAATGAAGGACAGGAAAATATTGTTCTTGTGTATACAATGGACAGCAGCAATGAGCTTGTGCGTCTTATTCTGGAACCGAACGAAAAGATGCTGGAAGCGTTTAAAAAATCTGCGCCGAAATCTGCATATAGAATTGAAAAAAGTGTTTGACATAATCGTTTTATTTTGTTATATTGTCAAATAATACACAAAACATACTATTATTTTAAAAGAAAGAGAGGATACAGTAAAATGGGTACAATCATTGGTGAAGGTATTACATTTGATGATGTGTTATTGGTTCCACAGTATTCAGAAGTAACACCAAACATGATCGATTTATCAACACAGCTTACAAAGAGCATTAAGCTCAATATTCCGTTAATGAGTGCGGGAATGGATACTGTTACAGAGCATAGAATGGCTATCGCTATGGCAAGACAGGGCGGTATTGGTATTATTCATAAGAATATGTCAGTTGAGCAGCAGGCAGAAGAGGTTGATAAGGTAAAGCGTTCAGAAAATGGAGTAATCACTGACCCATTTTATCTGCACCCTGATAATACATTGGAAGATGCCAACAATTTAATGGCAAAGTTTAGAATTTCAGGTGTTCCGATAACAGATGATAATGGAAAACTCGTGGGAATTATCACTAACAGAGATTTGAAATTTGAAGAGGATTACAGCAGACTGATTAAGGAGTGCATGACAAGTGAGAATCTTATTACTGCACCCGTCGGAATCACTTTAGATGAGGCAAAGAAGATTTTAGGCAAAGCAAGAAAAGAAAAGCTGCCGATAGTAGATGATGACTTTAAGCTTAAGGGACTTATTACAATTAAGGATATCGAAAAGTCAATTAAGTATCCGTTATCAGCACATGATTCGCAGGGAAGACTTCTCTGCGGTGCTGCCGTTGGTATTACTGCTAACGTTATGGAGAGAGTTGATGCACTTGTTAAGTCAAAGGTTGACTGTATCGTTATTGACTCTGCACATGGACATTCTAAGAATATTATTACAACATTAAAGAGTATTAAGTCTGCATATCCTGATCTTCAGGTAATTGCAGGTAATATAGCAACAGGTGCTGCTGCAAAGGCATTATGCGAAGCCGGTGTTGATGCTGTTAAGGTAGGTATCGGACCGGGATCTATCTGTACTACACGAGTTGTTGCAGGTATCGG
>JAGAJD010000252.1 GCA_017626275.1 Lachnospira sp. | reverse complement strand
TACTGCTGTGTGCTGTTCCAGTACTCCTCATCACCCAGATATTTTTCTTTGTTTTCCGGGTCCCATGCGGAGAGATGATAAGTCACATCCTCCTCCACACCGAGTGTCTTCAGACAATACTGTGCCAGCGCAATACAATTCTTGAACTCCTCCACCATCTGATCCGGTCTAACGATCAAGTGTCCCTCTGAAATCGTAAACTGTCTTACTCTTGTAAGTCCGTGCATTTCACCTGAATCCTCGTTACGGAATAATGTTGAAGTCTCTCCGTATCTGCAAGGTAAATCTCTGTAACTCTTCTGACTTGCCTTGTATACATAATACTGGAAAGGACATGTCATCGGACGAAGTGCGAATACTTCTTTGTCCTTTTCTTCATCACCAAGCACAAACATTCCGTCCTTGTAATGATCCCAGTGTCCTGAAATCTTATATAAATCAGACTTTGCCATAAGCGGTGTCTTAGTTCTCATATATCCACGGCTTGTCTCTTCATCTTCAATCCATCTCTGAAGTCTCTGAATAATCTTAACACCGTTAGGCATAATAAGCGGAAGTCCCTGTCCTATTACATCAACAGTTGTAAACAATCCCATTTCACGGCCAAGCTTATTGTGGTCACGAAGCTTGATATTTTCAAGATACTCTAAGTATTCGTCAAGCTCTGTTTTCTTTGCAAATGCTGTTCCGTAAATTCTTGTGAGCATTTTGTTTTTCTCTGAACCTCTCCAGTATGCACCTGAAGAAGAAATAAGCTTAAATGCCTTAATCGGCTTCGTACTCATAAGATGTGGTCCTGCACAAAGGTCTGTAAAATTTCCCTGACTGTAAAAGCTTATTACTGCGTCCTCCGGTAAATCCTGAATCAGTTCTACCTTATAAGGCTCGTTTCTTTCTTCCATAAACTTGATTGCCTCTGCTCTCGGAAGTTCAAAACGCTTAATCTCAGCACCCTCTTTTATAATCTTTTTCATCTCGGCTTCGATTTTATCCAAATCCTCTCTTGTAAATGAAGCATGGTCAAAATCATAGTAATAGCCTGTATCAATAGACGGTCCGATTGCAAGCTTTGCTTCAGGATATAATCTCTTTACCGCCTCTGCAAGCACATGTGAACATGTATGTCTGTATGCTGCCTTTCCTGCCTCATCGTTAAATGTCAGAATGCTCAATTCGCAGTCTGAATCTACCACTGTTCTTAAATCAACTACTTTGCCGTCAACCTCTCCGGCACATGCCATTCTTGCAAGTCCCTCACTGATGTCTGATGCAATGTCAATTACTGACATTGGCTGTGAATATTCTTTTACTGAACCGTCTTTTAATGTGATTTTCATATTATTTATTCTCCATTCTGAAATTTTTTACATTATCTTTTACTTTTAGACTGATTATTACAGCCATTACCATTACCGTTATTGGTGTTGTATGGTGTCTTTACTATATTGTTGTTACCTTCTATTGTTACTCTCGCTCCCTTCGGTGCTGCTAAATATCCCAAGGTTGCTCCAACAAAAAAACTTGCTATCGCCAATAAAATTATTTGTTTTTTCGTCAAACCTATCAACTCCTTTCTTGTTCGCGGTCATTCGCCAAATTAAATAGTGCAAGCACTATTTCGCTTGGCTCATTTGCCTGTGCATAAAAAATCCCTTGCTATACTTTCGTATAGCAAGGGACGAATGTCTGTGTTCGCGGTTCCACCCTGCTTGCTTAAGATTAGAAAATGCCCTCGGCATGTTCCTTTCTTAAACCTCTCAACTTGATTATAACGTAATCACCGGCCCGGATTGGGGGCACTCCGAGTTAGTCTTCACATATCTTATCGGTAAGATGTTTCCAGCAACAGTTTCCTGTACATCTCTCTCTGGACTTTCCAATATGCTACTCGTCTCATCAGTGTGTTTTAATTATTTTACTATTTGTGATTATAACATTCCGTTATTAAATGTCAACCCTCAATTTATTTAAGCTGTGTTACCTTTGCCGCATTTCCTTCTTCATAGTAAGTAAATGTCACAGAGTCACCCACATTGTAGCGGACAATATCAACAAGCTCCGCAACAGACACATCAAAAAGCTCCTGTCTGCCCTCTAAAAGCACATAAAAATGAGAATTACCGTCAATAACAGTCTGTATAATCTTCTCAATTTTTCCCGAAGCTTTTTTCTCATCACGTTTTGGCTCACTCTCCGTCAATATTCCGCTGTCTGCCATAAGCTTGCGGTAGTTGCTCTCACACTCACTTACGGAATCGCCAATGGCAACAGTCTGATATTTCTCAATATTTAGCATTGCATAACATTTTACAAGACCTGAACTGTCCTTTAAAGCCATAAAATACGTCGGTTCACCGCCAACATTAATAAGCAGTGGAAATGCTGCGCTGTAACCTAAATGCTGTACCTTTCCCTCAGCAGATGACATTGCAGAGTATTCCTCCGCACCTGACACGACATAATATCTTGTCTCCATAGTACGCTGATTCATAAGCACGAAGCCTACATTTGATTCGTCCTGACCGACAGAAGTAATTCCGGTATACACCCATACATCGTCCTCAAGTGCAATATAATTATATCCCTCAGTAGTAACAAGACAATCCTTCTGACTTAACACACTGTTTAAAAAGCCATGTCTTAAGGTTCCGTAATAATCGTAAAGTTCAATCAAAAGCTCTGCCTTAAACACTTTATCCACCCACTCCGGAACGTCCTCAACAGCATAATCGGTCATTTCACCCGTAACCGCATTACAAAGCACCACTCTTCCGATAGTCACGCCGCCAAACAGACCAATATTATATTTCTTAACAGGGCAAATCCAATAAGGCGTTCCGTTTTCGTCAATCTCAAAATTCAAATCATCAAAAATATATGTAGGATATGCAAATCTTAAATGTCTATATATATTTCTTCCGAAATGATCGCTCATTGAATACTTAATTCCCTCTTCAAGACGGACGCACTCCGCCTGCTGTGTAGTCATATCTATGCGGATATAGCCCGGAATACCTGATGACTTATTAGAAAACCACTTGATAAGGCTTCCGTACTGAAGTGGAGACACACGCACAGGCTTATTCTGATAATTAATCTGCGTATATAAATCGCTCACCTCAAACTGTGAAACCATATCCACCATCGTACCCATAACCCTGTTTCCGATTGTTGCAGCCGAGTCCTTATCAAGAAGCGGAATCTGGTCATATGACACCTCTTTAATATCGTCCGCAAAATTTCTTGTCTCTACATTAAGAAGCTGCTGATATTTTGAAGCATTAACAATCTCTGAAGACAAAATTGAGCCGATAATAAAGATTACAACTAAAGTCACTGTAATAAATGCAAACAACTTAAATACATTTTTTGTAGCTTTGCTTTTAAATTCATATTTAGCTTTTTTTACTTCTCTTCCCATCATGTTGTTATAAACTGCCCCTGCTTCAGTAAGCGCCGCAAGACCTACAACTGCCGTCAATACGACAGAAAGCACTATCACAAACAGCCAGAAACCCGGTGCATGGATATTAATAGGCGGAAGCACCACATAATAATATCCGAAACCTACTGCAAGCAATGCTGCCAATGCAATAATTACTACTTTTACAATTCCTTTTTTACTCATATCCCTCTCCCTATATTTTCTGTAATTACTTTCTCATGCTAAGAATCTTATCAAATATACAGCCCGCCGCCTCAAATTTGCTCATAATCGGAAGCTCGCTTATCTCATCTTTAGTAATCAGGGTAATCACATTTGTATCTGTTCCAAAGCCTGCTCCTGCGACCTTAAGATTATTCGCTGCAATCATGTCAAGATTTTTCTTTTCAAGCTTCTTTTTTGAATTCTCAAGCATATTTTCCGTTTCCATAGAAAAGCCGCATAAGAAAAGCTTTGGATTCCTCTCTTCCTTTTGTCTTCCCAGTTCGCCTAAAATGTCTTTGGTTCGCACCAGCGGAATAGACATATCGGAGTCACCCTTTTTCATTTTCTCTCCGCTTACCTGCGCCGGCTTATAGTCTGCAACAGCCGCCGCCTTTACTACAATATCCGCTGTCTTTGCCGCCTCCATTACCGCCTCATACATATCCTGCGCTGATACAACATGCACCATATTGACAAATGGTATGTCCTTTAAATCGGTCTTTCCCGCAATCAGTGTTACCTCTGCACCGCGCAGCATGGCATTTTTAGCGATGGCATAGCCCATTTTCCCGGTAGAATTGTTAGACAGAAATCTCACAGGGTCTAGGGCTTCCCTTGTCGGTCCTGCCGTGACGCATACCTTTAAGCCTTTCATATCCTTTTCAAGTGCAATGTCTCTTAAAATGTACTCTAACAGCTCGTCAGGCTCAGGCATTTTACCTGCTCCCACATCACCGCAGGCAAGATAGCCGCTGTTTGGCTGTACAACTTCAATTCCGTAGCTCTCCAGCTTTTTTATGTTATCCTGAACAATCGGATTCTCATACATATTAGTGTTCATCGCAGGAACTACTATTTTTTTGCACTTACATGCAAGAAACGTAGTAGTAAGCATATCATCGGCAATCCCCGCCGCCAGCTTTCCTATTACATTGGCACTCGCAGGTGCTATCATAAAAATATCTGCTTTCTTTGCAAGTGAGACATGCTCCACCTGAAATTCAAAATTTCTGTCAAATGTATCCGTAATACATTTATTTCCCGTTAAAGATTCAAATGTAATGGGATTGATAAAATTTGTGGCATTATGCGTCATTATCACATCAACATTACATTTTAACTTCTTCAAGCTGCTCGCAAGATAGGCTGTCTTATAGGCTGCAATGCTTCCTGTGACTCCAAGCAGCACATTTTTGCCCTTTAACATCAATTATCCTCTCTTTCCACGTTTTTATCATATATAATCTTTAAGCCTTTAAGCAGAAGATTATTATCTAAAATAATTTCATTTTTGCAGTAAGGAATAATAACCTTTGCAAGTCCTCCTGTTGCAACAATCTTGATATCCTGCTCCGATGCACCTCCCACGCTTATAAGTTCCTCTTTAACCCTGTCTAACATTCCGTCAATGCAGGACGCATTTCCATATATAATACCGCTCTGCATACATTCAATGGTGTTTTTTCCAATCACACGCTTTGGTGCTTCCATACTGATTCTCGGAAGCTGTGCCGTCCTTGACACCAACGATTCCAGCGAAATCTTTACACCCGGCAAGATAACTCCGCCGATATAATTTTTCTTATCGTCCACGACACATATAGTTGTGGCTGTGCCGATATCAACGATTATCACAGGTGCGCCATACTCATTGATTGCCGCTACCGCATCTACAACACGGTCGCTGCCAACCTCCTTTGGCTGATCCATTAAAAGGTTAAGACCTGATTTTACACCCGGACCTACAATAAGCGGTGTTATGCCGATTATTTTTTCCACTGCACCTTTTATAACATTCACAAGCTGCGGCACTACCGAGGAAATAATCGCACCCTTGATATCCTCCTCCTTAATTCCGTACAGCTCCAATACCGTCTTAAAGCCAATAGCATATTCAAGCTCTGTCTTTGAATAATCAGTAGACAAACGTTCCTCAAAATATATTTTTTCATCGTCAACACAGCCTATTACGATATTGGTGTTTCCCATATCAATAGCAAAAATCATGCCTCTCTGATTTTTTCTTTTCATCACATTTCCGCCTTTCCGTCTCACATTTTATTTCTTATATGAATTAGCGCTTTGCCGATTGCTGCCGTAAGAACAGCCGCAACTATTGCCTCCGGAACACCCTGCGTTCCTATAACACCGAGAATCACACCGTATAATGCGTCGATTGCGATTCCCTTTGCAGAAGCATAGCTTTCTCCAAACAGAAAATAGATTCCGTTCATTACAAGCAGCGTATTGGTAAGTGAACCTGCTGCTCCGGCAACTGCAAGTGCAGCAGCGTTTCCGTTTTTCTTACTTTTAATCAGCTTAGACACGCCGACATAAACATAGTAAGCCACAACTCCTACCAAAATTCTTGGCACAAAACAAATCACAAGGCTCGCCGCATTGCCATGCATATCTCCGAGGCTGTAAAACGGCGAAAATACAAATGATGTTAGATTCGGATTAAATGTATTATTTATCATACTTGTAAGTCCGAACACCGCTCCAAGAAATGCACCCTTTTTCGGACCAAGTAAAACTGCTCCGATAATTACGGGAATATGGATAATCGTTGCATTCATAAATCCCAGCGGAATGTATCCTAAATACGGCACAAATGCCATCGCAATAATAATTGCCGTAAACATTGCCGTTGTCACTAAATCTGTTGTTTTTGCTGCTCTGTCTTTCATAAAAATCTCCTTCATTTTTTATCTTTTCATTGTTTTTATCAGTTGTTTCACTTCATCTGACGGTATCCTTGATTCACATATTTTAGAAAGTGCCTTGTTATACGTGAAATTATCCATTCCGCAGTCACGAAGAAACACCATTGTCCTGTGAGGAAATGTCACAAAACATTCTGCCGCCAGCCACGCTGCCGCCATTTGTGCATAATACCCCTGTAAAAAATTTCTGTCAAGGCATTTAAGAATCTGTTCCGTATATAATCCTTTTTCATCGTCATC
>JAGAJD010000251.1 GCA_017626275.1 Lachnospira sp. | reverse complement strand
TGAACATGAGAGACGTTGGTGAATATGGCTATATTCCTAACTATACAAGAACAGAATTAACTGATGCATTACACAAAAATGCAGGTTTTAGAACAGATACGGAACTTACAACACCTAAGGCAATGGCTGGTATAATCAGACGTTCAAAAGGAAAATAAACATTACGCACTTCACGAAAAAACTATAAAAGCCGCAAACGCAGTAATTGTCTGCGATTGCGGCGATTTTTAATCTAAAAAGTGTCAAAAATGGGAGTATATCACACTATGTTATTATTAGGTACAAAAAAGTTAAAAAAATTAGTATTTATTATAAATGTATGATATAATCTATTATCATACACGTGATTAGAGCAGGAGAGATTAAAAATATAGTTGGAAGGCGGGTTATGTATGGCTATTAAAGACACAACAGAATTATTTATGACAGAGGTAGATGCTTATCTTTTCGGAGAGGGAACGCACTATGAGATTTATAATAAGATGGGTGCGCATTTAGCAGTTAAAGATGGCGTCGAGGGCGTATATTTTGCTGTATGGGCACCGAAAGCAAAAGATGTATTTGTAGTAGGAGAGTTTAACGACTGGAAAGCTTACGGATATGATATGAAGCCTGTATCTGACGGAGGCATTTACGATTTATTTATTCCGCATGCAAAGGAAGGGCAGTTGTACAAGTTTTTGATTGTCACACAGGAGGGAAAAGCTATTTACAAGGCGGACCCTTATGCCAATGAAGCACAGTTAAGACCGGAGACAGCATCTATTATTACGGATTTATCAGGTTTTCAGTGGACGGATAAAAGCTGGATAGAGAAAAAGAAAAAAGAGGATCATTTGAAAAGTCCTATGTCAATTTATGAGTGTCATCTGGGTTCATGGAAAAAGAAGCAGGACGGTACGAAAGACGGTTTTATGAATTACCGTGAGATTGCACCGGATTTGGCTCAGTATGTAAAGGACATGGGGTATACTCATATAGAGCTTATGGGGATTGCAGAACACCCGTTTGATGCGTCGTGGGGATATCAGGTGACGGGATATTATGCACCTACAAAGCGTTACGGAACACCGAAGGATTTTATGTACTTTGTAAATTACATGCATTCTAAAGGAATTGGTGTCATACTGGACTGGGTTCCGGCACATTTTCCAAAGGACGCATGCGGACTTGCAGAGTTTGATGGAAGCTGTGTTTACGAGTATGCAGACCCGAGAAAGGGAGAGCATCCTGACTGGGGAACAAAGGTATTTGATTACGGAAAAAATGAGGTTTCCAATTTCCTTATTGCAAACGGTATGTACTGGGTTGACAAGTTCCATGTTGACGGACTGCGTGTTGATGCGGTTGCATCTATGCTTTATCTTGATTATGGACGAACAGCGGGCAACTGGGTTCCGAATAAATACGGCGGCAACGGTAATCTTGAGGCGATGAGCTTCTTAAAGCATTTCAACAGTATGATGAAAAAACGTTTTCCACAGGCAGTTACTATTGCGGAGGAGTCTACCGCATGGCCTATGGTGAGTGGTGATCCTGACAACGGAGAGTGTCTTGGCTTTACGTTTAAGTGGAATATGGGCTGGATGCATGATTTTCTCGAATATATGAAGCTTGACCCATATTTCAGAAAATTTAACCACAGTAAGATGACCTTCAGTATGATGTATGCATATAGCGAGAACTTTATTTTGGTTCTTTCACATGATGAGGTGGTACATTTAAAATGCTCTATGCTTGGTAAAATGCCCGGTGACAGGGAGAGCAAATTTGCAAACTTAAAGCTTGCGTATGCATATATGTGCGGACACCCTGGAAAGAAGCTTTTATTTATGGGACAGGAGTTTGCACAGTGGAGCGAATGGAGCGAGGAGAAGGCATTAGACTGGTATCTGCTTGAAGATGATTCACATAAAGAATTGCAGCAGTTTACAAAAAGGTGCATGAAATTGTACAGTACATATCCATGTCTTTATGCGACAGATTACAGTCCTGAAGGCTTTATGTGGATTAATGCAAATGACAAGGATAACAGTGTGTATTCATTTGTAAGAGTAAGCCCGAACGGTAAAAAGCATCTGCTGTTTGTACTTAATTTTACTCCGGTGGAAAGAAAGAAGTTCAGAATCGGAGTTCCGGCAAAGGTTAAGTATAATCTCGTACTCGGAAGCCATGAAAAGGTACAGAAGAAGCAGCTTACGGTGGATAAGGGAGACTGCGACGGATACAGCCAGTCTGTGCTGATTGATTTGCCGGAGTATGGAATTGCGGTATATGAGTTTAATGCGTCAAAGCTGGAAACTAAAAAGAAGCTGTAAATAAAATTAAATTAAATTAAATTATGTTCCCGCTGGTATAGGAAATCCTGTAACAGCGGGATTTGTTTAAGAACATTCTAAACTAATTCGCTAAATGTGTCGAAATAATAATTAATTAAATTAATATTAAGAACGGATGGTATGGAATGAATTTTACAGTTTCAGGTGCGGAATTAGGCAAAAATGCAGCCGAAAATCAGGCTGCGTCAATTAATATAAAGAATAACACACAGTTAAAGGAAAGTTCAGGCATATATGGTGCAAAGAGTTTTAGCGGTGTTTTGGTTTCGGGAATACAGATAAATCAAAAGCAACTTGACGAGAATACATATAGTTCACTTTTAAAAGAGACAGACGATGTTAAGGAACAGATTATGCAGAGTGCGTCAAATGCCAAAGCAAACTTAAAGGCATTGTTTAACAGGCTGTCAGGTGCGGATATTGTAAAAATTGACGAGGACGGCTTTAATCTTAATGATTTATCGCCTGATGAAATGGTCGGAATTGTGGACAGAATTAAGATTGAGCTAGCTTCACACGGCAAGAAAGTATATTTTGCAGGGGGCGGCTTAAGTGCGTCTGAGATAGAAAATGTAGTCGGAAGTGCGGCAATGGCAGATGAGATTGTAGGAAAAATGAGCGAGGGAAATCTTCCGGCAACACAGGAAAGCGTAGAAGATATGGCGGCTGCACTTAACAAGATTTCACAGCTTGGAAACTTAAGTGAAAATGCAAAAAATTACCTTGTAAAAAATCAGTTTCCGCCTACGGTAGACAACCTTTATAAAGCAGAGCATCTGCAGTCATCAGAGGAAGGTCAGAGTCAGCAGCGCCAGGTGACGGTGACTAATGAGGAATGGGCTCAGCTAATGCCGCAGGCAGCTAATGTTATTAAGCGTGCAGGTTTTGAAGCGGACGGAAAAATGCTTGGCATTGCAAGAAAAATGCTTGAAAATGACATTCCTATAACAAAGGAAAATATTACATATAAAGCACAGCTTGATTCATTAGATATATCTAAGCTTCAGTCAGCAGGCATGGAAAGAGAGAGACTTCTTGAAAATATCGTAGACCGGATGGCACAGGGAAATGCGGCAGGCGGAACGCTTGTAATAGACGGAATGTCAGTGTTCCAGCAGGTTGCCGACGCATTGCAGATTATCAATTCTGCCGATATACGTCATGTAGCATATGCGACGGAGCAGGAAGAAGTTTTTAATATAGACAGCTTAAGAACTGCAATGAACAGTATAGAAGCCGCATCATATCATTTTCAGTACAGTCTGGGGACAGGTGAGAGTACAGCTCAGTGGCTCGATAAACAGGAGCAGGGTTATGAAAATCCTAAGGTTTACAGCAATTATGAGCAGTTACAGCAGATTCGTATTCTTATGATTGCCGATGCCGGACTGTTTCTTGCAAGACAGGGAGTCAATCTTCATGCAGAGCCTGTTTCTAATCTTGTAGAGGAGTTACAGGCATATCATGAGTCAGTTATGATGTATGAGCAGGAATTATACGGTTCAGAAAATGCAGGCAGTACTGACGCAGAGATACAGAGCAGGGGTACAGCTTTATCAGGAGCTGAAGGGCTTTCAGGCACAGACGGCACAATGAATATAATTGTGTCCTCTTATCAGACTGTTATGGAGGTTAAGAGAGCCTTATATGAGATTAAGCATGCGCCTGACGTATCTGTGGGAGCAGTTGTAAAAGAGAAAAATAATAACGAAGCGCTTACGATTGCTGATTTTGCTAAAAAGGGAAGTGAATTCCGCCAGCGTTATGAGCAGGCAGGTCTAAGCTATGAGGCTGTGGGAACCGAGGTGCGCAGAGATTTAGGAGATTCTTTAAACAAGGCAGTTGAGGCAAGCTATGAAGATATACTCAACGAACTTGATATGGAAGCAAATAAGGCGAATAAAGACGCTGTAAGAATATTTGCAGAGAATCAGATGGAGATTACTAAGGAAAGCATTGAAAATATTAAAGAAATACATACAACGCTGCAGAATATCATCAGAAATATGAAGCCGGAAATTACGCTTAATATGATTCGTGAGAATATTAATCCGATGACGGACGATATCCATAAGGTTAATGAGTATTTAATGGAGATGAACAACAATTTAGAGGACAATAAGGAAGAAAAATACAGCCGTTTTCTTTATAAATTAGACCAGACTAACGGAATTACGGAGAAAGAAAGAGAGCAGTTTATCGGAATCTATAAGATGATGAATATTTTTACGAAAGATGCCGGTGCGGCAATCGGTATGCTTGTCAAACAGAATGAAGATATTACGATGGCAAATCTGTGTAAGGCTTATAACAGCAGAAGGGCAGCCGGAATAGATATGACGTTTGATGATACATCGGGAATCCCGGAAGTAAGGGAAAAGGTCAACTATTTTAATAATCTTTTTGATGCGACAGCAGACAGTATCACACCGCTGACATTAAAAACAGTGCAGCAGGAGCGTGATATTGATGAACATTCCGTTGAGGAATTTTGTGAAGATGTGGACGCGGTATACGATGAACAGGCGGAAGCGGAGTATTATGAGAGTTATGTAAAGGAATTAAGAGAAGCGGCAGATACGGAAAGCAGGATTGTAAGAGAACTGTCGTCTAACAGTCAGCCGGTGACATTAAATCAGATTATTGCTATGGACAGCATTATGCAGTCGGGATATTTTGATAAAATTTTTGGCAGCGAAGAGGGAAAATATCCGCTTAAAAAGGCAGAGGAATTTGTTGAAAAGCTTGATAACAGGGAAGCTTTGGAAGCTGTCTATGATGAACTTGAAGATTCAAGTGCAAAGGCACTTGATGCGGCAATCCAAAGTAATGACAATCAGGATTACCGGTCAATTCAGGAACTTCGTATGCGCAACAAGGAAATTACGCTTATAAAAAATTTAAGCTTAAGACATGACTATAAGCTTCCTGTTGTTACAGAAAACGGAGTTGGAATGATTCATCTGACATTGATTCAGGATAATACCGAGAAAGGCAGAATTTCCGTAAGCCTGAATACAGAGGAATTTGGAGAGGTATCTGTTGAAGCGAAGGTAACACAGGATACTGTTCAGATTTACGGAATTTCAGAAAAAGAATCAAAGACACTTTCAGAGAAATTGGAGACGATGGCAGAGAATCTGAAAGAAAACTGCGGAATAGAAAATACAGAGGTTTATTGTCAGGACATAAAAAATGTCAGACGTGTCACCTATGATAAAGCGGCAGACACAGTGGCGACAGACAGGCTGTATCAGATAGCCAAAAATATGATTTATTCGATAGCAGGATAAAAATGTGAATTTTTTAAGGTACCGCTTATGTATTTAATGAAATCTACCGATATAAACATCAGGTATTAAGTTATAGCAACACAGAAAGGACGTATTTACATGAGAATTAATACAAACATATCTGCTATTGTGTCTAATAATGCATTGCAGAAAGCACAGAATAGATTATCAAAGTCGATTGCGCGACTTTCATCAGGATATAAGATTAACAGTTCTTCAGATGACGCAGCAGGTTATGCGATTTCTGAAAAAATGAGACTTCAGCTTAGAGGTCTTAATCAGGCAGACAATAATGCTTCTGATGGTGTTTCAGTATTGTATACTGCCGAAGGTGGTCTGGAAGAGATTCAGGCTATGCTTGCCAGAATGAAAGAACTGGCAGTTCAGGCTGCAAACGATACTAACTCTGTGGAGGAGCGTTCGGCAATCCAGAATGAGATTGACAGTCTTAATGCAGAGATTGACAGAATTTCTAATGATACGGAATTTAACTCACAGACATTGATTAACGGAAATCTTGCGAGAAGAGTTTATTCTAATTATGAAACTGTAAACCAGATTGAAGTTTCAGATAATTTTATTGCAGGAGATTATGGAATAACGGTTACACAGGATCCGAGACAGGCAGTTGCAGCGGCTGAGGGAACAATCTCAATGGGTGCAGCAGACAGAATTACAAAGGAGCAGGCAGGAACAATAAGCATTAACGGCTATGGCGTAGAGGTGCAGGAGGGAGATAACTTAAACACAATTATGGCAAAGCTCGTTGATGCAGCAGATAAGACAGGCGGAAAGGCATTTGTAATTGCAGCAGGTGCAACTAATGATACTAGAACAAACGGTTCTGAATACGCAGGCTATGAGCCTCAGACATCATATACAGGCAATTCACTTGTTATAATGACGGACAGATACGGAAGCTCACAGTCACTTATGGTAAAATGTGATAATGCAGAGCTTGCGGATATGCTTGGAATATCAGAGGCAGCAACAGAAGAGGGTATGTATGCTGAAGGAAGTGATATACAGGCTGAGTTTACATTAGATGCAGACGGTAAAAGAGTAGGATTTGAGGACAGTGCAATTATGTCTGCAAACGGAACGAGAATTACGGTAAAGGACGTAAATAATAAGACATTTACGGTAGATATACCTGGAAATACAGCAGGAACAACATTTAAAGATACAGGAAGAGTGAGCGGTAAATCAACGGCAACGAGTACTTCAACGGCTAATATTGTTCAGGAAGTAACAGATATAGGAACAATGAGCGTTCATGTAGGTGCTAATGAGAATCAGGTAGTTCTTATTGATATTCCTGAGGTAAGCAGCTATACACTGGGAACAGAAAATATTAACGTCATGACTTCAGTTTCAGCACAGGCTTCCATTGCACTTGTTGATGAAGCTGTTCAATATGCTAATAAAGTTCGTTCTGCGCTTGGTGCGTATGAGAATCGTTTTGAACATACAACAAGTAATATCGGAACGGCAACAGAGAACCTTACTTCAGCAATCTCTACAATGACAGATACTGATATGGCGGAGGAAATGACAGAATATACATCGCTTAACGTATTGGCACAGGCTGCAACATCTATTCTTGCACAGGCTAATGAAAGACCGTCAACGGTGCTTCAGATTCTTCAGTAGGAAATGAAAGGGAAGATATGACAAAGGAATCTATTAAGACATATTCGTACAGAATATCACAGGCGTCAAAGACAGAGCTGATTGTAATTATGTATGATATGGCGATAGAATATGTCAAAGCGGCAGCAGACATATATTCTGTTGACATTGAGCAGTATCATACGAATCTTAAGCAGGCGAAGCGTGTGGTTGATGAACTTACGGTAAGTCTTGATATGCAGTACGATATATCAAATGAGCTTTTTAAGGTATATGTTACCATAATGCGTTTTCTGGTAAAAGCTGACGCAGGCAAGGACGTTAAGCTGCTTGATACAGTGCTTAGTATGCTTCAAAAGCTTCGCAAGAGCTTTTACGATATCAGTAAACAAGATGATTCGGGGCCGATGATGCAGAATACGCAGCAGGTTTATGCAGGACTTACATATTCTAACATGGGAATGTCAACGGAAATATCGGAAGATCCGGTAAATAACCGGGGATACAAAGTATAGAATTAAATAGAGAACATGAAAGCATTTGCAAAATGGAGATAACATTTTGCAAATGCTTTTTTTAAAATGAAACAAAAAGTTTATTGTAAGTATTGTTGAAAAAGCGGGGGTAAATATGTTAATATATGGTAAAGTTACACAAAAAACACTTGGTTTTTGTAACTTTTGGGGTAATATTTTGCAAAAGGAGGTATCAAAACGTGTAAGGGGTATTGCGGGGAGTAAGAAGTGCTTTGCTAAAAATTTACAGCCCGTGCAGTCAGTAAATGATACAGGGCGGAAAGGCAGAAGGTATAATGAAAATAAAGAAAGTAACGAGGTTTTTGTCAGTAGTTCTTGCAGCAATCATGGTATGCATGACATTCATGAACGAAAGCGCTTTTGCAACATCACAGACAAGTTTAAGTTATCCGGCACAGACAGTCAGGATTATGGCATATGGCGGTGCCAGAGCGCTTAACATTACAGGATATGGAAATGATTCTAAATTGAATACATATCATCTGAATGGTTCGCAAAACGAAAACTGGAGAATTGACTATGTATCAGACGGCGTTTACAAAATAGTAAATGTTGCGGCTGATAAGCTTGTTTCACTGGAGAATAATTCGGCCACAGCAAATGCATATTGTGTGTTAAAGAGCGATAACGGAAATGACACTCAGAAATGGAAAATTGAGGGTGTTGAAAAAGATTTCTTAGGCAATTACTTATATTACAAAATTACAAATTATGCAAATCCGGATCTCGCTATCAGTTGGAACACAGAAACACATGAAATCACAGTTAAGAATTATACGGGGGCAAATAATCAGAAATGGAAGTTAAACTGTGACGGACTTGCAGGATTTGCAGGAAACTGTGTTGTTGACGAGGGAGAAAAGGCAGGTACAATCGGAGGATTACTTGGAAAGACAGTATATGTAAGTACATTTGCAGACCTTAAAGCACAGCTTCTTAAGACAGAGCCTTTAACAATCGTTATTACAAAGGATATCAGCGGATTTGTTGAAGAGGGATACGATTTAAGAGTAGAGGATAATAAGACGATTATCGGTTCGTATTCAGCTAATACATTATATGACCCTAAATTCAGAACAGATGATTATTTTAAGAGTGAAAAACCAAGCGATAATATAATTTTTAAAAATCTTCACGTATCAGTAGGTGAAGTGGAAGATATGATGGCAATTGCAGTATACGGTTCTAAAAATGTATGGATTGACCATTGTACATTTGAAAGCTCACTTCCTATATATTATGATGAGGTCGGCAAATATATCTGGGTAAACACATCATCATATGCAAGTGAGAATCCGGACTTTGTAAGTATTTCTTATAATGTATTTAACCGTAAATTCTGGGGAGTGGCATTTGGTGCAGATACAACGGGAGAAAACAGGGCTTCTGTTATGTATAATAAGTTTATATCTATCGTAAACAGAGCTCCGCAGCTTGGAAATGGTACACTTCACATATACAACAATTATTATGTGAGAAATGAAACGTCAATTTATAATGACGGCGTTGCAAGCATAAAATGTGGTTCGGGAGCAGTTGTATATTCAGATGCGCAGCGTTTTGAGAAATATCAGAAAGAATCAAGCGGATACTGGGATAATGAAGTTACGGTTGATTCAAATGCATCATTTAAAGATGTAGGTTCATACACAGACAAGGGTACAACACCTGTAAGTACACCATATGCTTACAAAGCACCGTCATGTACTGTTACAACATGGAATCCTTCATCAAATTATGATTACAAAATTATCAGTGCATACGGCTCAAACGATGTAAAATCATTCTGCAATAATTACAGCGGAGCGGTTACAAGCTTTGATAAGCTTAAATATATTAATCACTCAGAATGCAGCAGTTATGTAAGCAAGAACGTTTCATCACCGTTCAC
>JAGAJD010000250.1 GCA_017626275.1 Lachnospira sp. | reverse complement strand
GTTTTTAATAGGGGGAGGAGTTAATATTTCCAATGCCGGTAATGAGATGAAAAAGTTGGCTGAGGTTACGGGTGTTCCCGTTGTCACTACAATTATGGGAAAGGGGGCAATTCCGTCAAATCATAAATTATACGTTGGAAATATCGGAATACATGGCTTGTTTGCGGCGAATGCGGCAGTAAGTAATTGCGATGTCTTATTTTCAATAGGAACAAGATTTAATGACAGAATAACGGCAAAGATAGAAGAATTTGCTCCCAATGCAAAAGTTATTCATATAGATATTAATCCGGCTGCAATATCAAGAAATGTTGCAGTTGATGTTCCAATTGTGGCAGACGCAAAAAAAGCAATTACTGAATTTTTAAAAAGAGCTGTTCCGTTAGATATAGAAGAATGGAAAATGCAGATTGAAGAGTGGAAAAGACAATATCCAATCAAAATGAATGGCAAAGGGCTGACACCGCAAAAGGTTATTGAGACAATCAACGCATATTTTGATGATGTAATTGTTACGACTGATGTTGGACAAAACCAGTTATGGACAACGCAGTTTTTAGAAATGACAGGAAGTAAAAGACTTATAACATCGGGAGGACTTGGAACAATGGGATTCGGGCTGCCGTCGGCAGTCGGTGCAAAAATCGGCAATCCTCAAAGAGCTGTTATTACTATTTCGGGAGATGGCGGTATGCAGATGAATATTCAGGAATTGGCGACTGCCGTTGTGTATGAGCTGCCGATTATCATTTGCATTTTTAATAACGGCTATCTGGGAAATGTGCGGCAGTGGCAGGAAATGTTTTTTGGAAAAAGATATTCGGGAACATGTATGCGTTATCGGAGGAGCTGCGATAAAAACTGCGGCAGGAAGGACAGGAAATGTCCGGAATATACGCCGGATTTTATAAGGCTGGCTGAAAGCTATGGGGCAAAGGGGGTTCGTGTAACAAAGCAGGAGGAAATAGAGGCGGCTTTTATTTTTGCAAAAAATAATAAAAAGGCGCCTACAATTATTGAGTTTATTATTGAGAGAGAAGAAAATGTCATGCCGATTGTTCCGCCGGGAAATGCTTTAAACGACATGATAATGGTGTACAATTCTGACAAAGCGTGATACAATATTAACAGATTATTGTGATGACTTTTAGTAGTCTATATGACCGGGAGATTTATATAATTGCTGTTACTTTTGAAGGTTACTGAAGGAGGCAATGAATATGAAGTATATTGTATCTCAAGCCTTGTTTGCAGGTTTTGTATTGGCATCTTATTTTGCAATTATTATCTTTAGAAAAAAGGAGTGGAAATACATCGAAAACCGCCTTTTCTTCGTGTTTTGCATTTCAAGTGCAATCTGGAGTCTGGGTTTTTTTGGTGTGTTTATACAGACAGTACCGGACAATGCCTACGCATGGCGTGCTGTGGGAATGATTGGAACATTTGGCTACCTTATTTCGGCGCAGATGCTTATATGCTATTTTTCGGAAATTGCGAAAGGCTATCGTTATTTTTTTGATGGATTTTCACTCCTTGGAGTTATAATTTACTTCTTTAACATACAGAAGGAGCAGGTAACGTATCATCCGAGCAGTATAGGTATGACGTATTCTTTTAATCCGGGGATATGGAATAATCTGTATACAGCATATACTGTTATTGTTGCGTTTAATATGCTGATTGTTATTATTTATATGCTGCGCCATTCAACAACGCAGCGTTTGAAGGTGCTGGCAAAAAAACTCCTTTTGAGCGAAATAGTTATTATGATTGGAATGATTCTTGATACTATTTTTCCGTTAATTGGTCTTGCGGCTATTCCGGGAAGCTCTATTTCACAGTTTCTTGGACTTGTTGTAATATATTACACGATTATTTTTGTAAGCCATTCCCGCATTAATATAAGTAATATGTCGGAATTTATATACTATTCTCTTACAGTGCCTGTGCTTGTCTACGATTCAAAGTACAAACTTCAGATATTAAATGATACTGCGTATTCCTTTCTGGGTGTTGATAAGGAAAACTTTGACATTACGGGAATTGAGCCGTTGTTTACACCTGCACGGGAGAACATTTTTAATTTTGAGCAGAAGTCACAAAATGTCGATGCAGTATGCTGTCATAATCAGTTGTATTGCAGTCTTTCAGTCAACAAGATTTATGATGCTTATAATGATATTATTGGTTATATAATTATAGTCACGGACCTTTCAGAGCAAATGAAGACCATGAAAAAGCTTGAAACAGCCATGGAGGAGGCAGAGTGCGCAAATAAGGCTAAAAGTACTTTTCTTGCAAATATGTCTCATGAAATCCGTACTCCGATGAATGCTATTATCGGTTTTTCGGAGTTAGTATTAAAAGAGGACATTAATGATGAAACCCGCAAATATGTGGAAGATATTAAATGGTCTTCGCATAATCTGCTTGCGATTATTAATGATATTCTTGACATTTCCAAAATTGAGTCGGGAAAAATGGAACTGGTGTTGGATTCATATTCTACGGTTGATTTCTTAAATGACATTTCGCTGCTTATTTCACAGCAGGCGGAGAAAAAGGGTCTTACCTTTAATATGAAAGTTGATACGGCTATTCCTAAGGTATTATATGGCGATAAGGTGCGTCTTAGAAGTGTTGTTGTAAATATTTTAAACAATGCAGTAAAATATACGCAAAAGGGAAGTGTTTCACTTGTAATTTCTATTTTAAAACAGACAGACGAATATGTAACTCTTGAATTTAAAGTTATTGATACCGGAATTGGAATACGTGAAAAAGATATTAAAAAATTGTTTAACAGTTTTGAGCGTTTTGATCAGAAGATTAATTACGGTATAGAAGGCTCGGGACTGGGACTTGCTATCTCAAACAGTTATGTGAAGCTTATGGGAGGAAGTATTGCGGTCAACAGTGTTTATAAGAAAGGTTCAACATTTACCGTGACGCTTGACCAGAAGATAATAGATTTTGAGCCGATTGAAAATGATTATAATAATAAGAATTATATGAGCAGTACGGGTGGTATGTCTGATATGCAGATATCAGACGTGGAGGTTCTTGTGACTGATGATAATGCTATTAATCTAAGGGTTGCCCAAAACATTTTGAAGCATTATGGTCTGATTGTGGATACTGCATTGAGCGGCAAAGAAGCTATTGAGTTATGTAAGAAAAAAGACTATGCAATGGTATTTATGGATCGTATGATGCCTGAAATGGACGGTATTGAAGCTATGAATAATATCCGTACAATCAGTTCCCACTATGCAGCGGGAGGTAACTGCAAAATGATTGTTCTGACTGCCGATGTAATTAAGGGAACGCGAGAATATCTGCTGGAGGCAGGTTTTGATGAATACCTCGGAAAGCCGATGGTTTTCTCGCAGCTTGAGAGGCTGTTCTTACGTTATATTCCGGCGGAGAAGATTAGCTATGGAAAAGCAGTAGAAAAGTAATAAGAAATGAATTGTGTGGAGGCATGTTATGGCTGGTAAAGAGACGAAAGATATGTCGCAGGGAAGTCCGGTAAAGCATATATTGGGATTCGCTCTGCCAATGCTGTTTGGACTTTTATTTCAGCAGTTTTACAGTATGGTGGATACTATTATAGTAGGCAAATGGCTTGGTGTCGATGCGCTTGCGGCGGTAGGTTCAACAGGCTCAATCAACTTTATGATAATAGGATTTTGTATGGGAGTATGCAGCGGGTTTGCAATACCGGTGGCACAGAGGTTTGGTTCAAAGGACTATGTGTCGCTCAGAAAGTTTGTTGCTAACAGTATGTGGCTGTCTGTGGTACTGGCAGCAGTAATGACAGTAGCGGTGTGTGTACTTTGTATGCCGATTTTAAAGCTGATGAGAACGCCGGATAACATAATTAGGGGAGCATATGATTATATATTTGTAATATTTCTTGGAATTCCGGTAACGTATCTTTATAATCTGCTGTCGGGTATAATCAGGTCATTGGGAGACAGCAAGACGCCTGTGTATTTTTTGGTATTGTCATCTGTCATTAATATAGTTTTGGATATTGTATCCATAAAATGTATGCATATGGGTGTAGAAGGACCAGCGTGGGCTACGGTTATTTCGCAGGGCATTTCAGGGGTACTGTGTCTTTTCTATATGTACAGGAAATTTGATATACTTCATATTAAGAAAAATGAGTGGAGTTTTGATGCTCATTACGCTAAGATACTGCTTTACATGGGTGTTCCTATGGGACTTCAGTACTCAATTACCGCAATAGGAAGCGTAATTCTTCAGACGGCAGTTAATTCACTTGGTTCAATGGCGGTTGCCGCAGTAACTGCCGGCAGCAAGGTAAGCATGTTTTTCTGCTGCCCGTTTGATGCTCTTGGAGCAACTATGGCAACCTATGCAGGACAAAATGTTGGAGCTAAAAAGATAGACAGAATCGGAAAAGGGCAGATGGCTGCCATAATTATAGGCGGCGTTTATTCAGTTATAGCCTGCGTAATTCTTACACTGTTTGGCGACAAAATAGGACTTTTGTTTCTTGATGCCGGAGAAATTGAGATACTCGGACAGGTTCATCAGTTTCTTATTATAAACAGTTTATTTTATATACCTCTTACACTTGTAAATGTAGTGAGATTCTGTATACAGGGTATGGGCTTCAGCGTATTTGCCATACTTGCAGGAGTATGTGAAATGATTGCGCGTACTGTTATGGGCTTCGGTTTTGTTCCAATGCTTGGATATACGGCGGTTTGCTATGCAAATCCTCTTGCATGGATTATGGCAGATGCATTTCTTATACCGGCATACATTATATGTATAAGGAAGTTAAAGAAAATGCTAAGATATAGCTAAACAGATAGCAGAAACGGAGGTGCAGTATTTGGGTAAGATTAAGTTTGTTATAGTTGGCTCCGGCTGGCGGTCTTTATACTATGTAAGAATAGCAAAGGCACTGCCGGAACGGTTTGAACTTTGTGCCATGCTGTGCAGGACGCAGGAAAAGGCAGAAAAGATGTCAGAAGCTTACAATATTCATACCACCACATCGATAGAAGAATGTAAAAACAGCAGGCCTGACTTTGTCGTGGTGGTTGTTAATAAGGCTGATATTGCAAAAGTAAGCATGGAGTGGCTTGATTACGGCTTTACTGTTCTTTGTGAGACTCCGGCTTCATTAGATTTAGATACTCTAAAGAAGCTTTGGAGTATGCATAAAGCAGGAAAAAAGCTTGTCGTGGCGGAGCAGTATACAAGGTATCCTACATATAATTCTATGCTTAAAGTCCTTGCTTCAGGGATTATTGGAGAGCCGGACTGCCTTAACATTTCTCTTGCACACGAGTATCATGGCTCAAGCCTTATAAGAGCGTTTCTTCATCAGAGCGTGGATTTGCAGTTTACTGTAAGAGCTAAAACATATGAATTTCCAACGGTGGAAACATTAAACAGATATGAACGTTTCACGGACGGGCGTATTGCAGATAAAAAACGTACAGTTGCTGCGTTTGAGTTTGCAGATGGAAAAGCTGCATTTTATGATTTTGATTCTGAACAGTATCGTTCGCCTATACGAAAAAATTATGTAAAAGTGCAGGGTTGCCGCGGCGAGATGATAGATGATGTATTTTATTATCTTGATGAAGATTACCGTGGGAGACAGGCAAGGCTTGTCACAACAGACAGAATTGTACATACGGGTGATTTAAATCCTAACCTTAGTGATGTGCGTGAAATTGTGCGTGTTGAATTAAAAAATGATGATACGGATATGAAGACAGAGCTTATATATGAGCCTGTATTCGGATACTGCGGTCTGGCGGAGGACGAAACAGCGATAGCAGGACTTATGCTTGATGCGGCAGATTACACAGCAGGCAAAAATGAGGCGTTTATGGATATGGAGTTAAGGAAGGCATTGCAGGACGCCTACACGGCTGTTTTGCTGACACAGGCTGTAAATACAGGAGAGACGGCAGTCAGTGAGAGGCAACCGTGGCAGTGTGAGTAGTGTGTATAATGATTTGTGCCGCTTGCGCGGCGGAATGGAGATTAGATATGGAAAATAAGGTTCGTGCTGCACTAATCGGAGTCGGTGTTATGGGAAAAAAGTATGCTGAAATGATAGTGCAGGGAAAAGTTCAGGGAATGGTACTTAATGCTGTTGTGGCAAGAAGACCGGAAATCAGGGAATGGGCAGAGAAGCTTTTAAATACTGATGGAACAAAGCCGTGTGTATATGCAAATACAGATGAGCTGTTTGAACAGCCTGATAATTATGATGCGGTTATTATAGTAACTCCGCATAAAACCCACCCTGAACTTGCAATAAAGGCATTTCAGCTCGGAAAACATGTTATGTGCGACAAACCCGCAGGTGTTACAATAGGACAGGCAGCGGATATGACGGCGGCATCGAAAGAATATAAGAGGATTTATGCAATGATGTTTCATCAGCGTAAGTATCCTAAGTATCTTAAGATAAAGGACATTTTAGACAGCGGTGAAATCGGCAGGCTTGAGAGGATTATGCTCGTTAATTCAAGGTATTACAGAACGGCGCATTATCACGCATCGGGCGGCTGGAGGAGCAGTTGGAACGGTGAAGGCGGCGGCGCATTGATTAATCAGGGAGCACATATACTTGATATATGGCAGTGGCTTTTTGGAATGCCTGAAAGTATTTATGCTGATATTCCATTTGGAAAGTACAACGATTTTAATGTAGATGATGAGGCAACTATATATATGAGATATCCTGAAAATCTCACTGCGGTATTTATGCTTACAACAGGAGAAGCGGTGTGGGAGGAGCGTCTTGAAATTGTCGGAAGCCGGGGACGTCTGCTGCTTGAAGATGATACACTTCATATATGGCGTTACAGTGCCGATTCCGAAGAATACATAAAAAATGAGCAGGTTAATTCGAGAGAAAATTTAAGTATAAATGAAGAAGTTATAAGTTTTGAGAAAGCAGAGGAACCATACACCGAGATGCTTGAAAATTTTGCAGAAGCAGTGGTATCCGGAAATGAGCAAATTCTGACAGCTCCGGGTGAAGAGGCAATTAACCAGCTTATGCTTACAAACAGTGCCTACTATTCTGCATGGACAGGACAACGGGTAACTCTTCCTATTGATGCCGAATTATACGAAGCTGAACTTAGAAAACATTGTGAAATGGAGAAAGGCTATGGATTATAAAGAAAAAATTAGAGAGCTGGAAGCACAGGAAAAAGAGATTAAGTTTGATTATTTTGATTCGGAACTTGCATTAAGCATAGGCTTGGAACTTATAGAGGAGGCAAAGCACAGGAATAATAAAATATGTATAGATATAGCAATATCGGGAAGACGTCTTTTCCACTATTCAAGCGATGGTAATGCCATGAGCAATGATATCATGATTGAGCGTAAAAAGAATACTGCCATGCATACAGGTCATAGCTCGCTTTGGGCACACTATATGCTCAAAGATATGGGAATGTCGATTGATGAGAAATGGCATTTAGACCCATCACAGTATGCAGAGGTCGGAGGAGCATTTCCGATAAGGCTTAAGAACTGTCCGACAGTTATAGGAACAATCACATGTTCAGGCTTTGATCATCAGATAGATCATGGGATTATCATTGATGTATGCAGAAAGATGCGAGAAGAGGGTAAATTAAACAATTAAATTGTAATGTTCATTTACAGCCTGCTCGCAGGAATCCCAGTCACCATCTGTAAGTGATTTTAAAATTTGGCGGTGTGTCTCATAAAGCTTTGCTGATATATCTTCGCTGATTAAGAGCACCGCCGTATCAATCCATTTGTGGTACAATAATGCAATAGCCTCCGAAATACATATCCACATAGTATTTTCGCTTGCCTGTATCAACGTAAAATGAAACTTTGCGTCAAGTTCTGCCTGCTGTTGCTTTGGCAGTTGCTGCCAGTCATATGAAAGAATTTCTTCCAGTTTCTCTTTCCATCTGCCGATAGTTTGTCCTTTCATAATAGTTTTACAGATTACAAGCTCCATTTCACGCCGAAATGATATTATCTCATTTGTGTTTGTCTGTCGAAGCAATAACATCATTTCCATACATTCAGATATTGTTTCGGACATGTTGGCTGTAAGATAGTTTCCGGAACCATGGCGGCTCTCAATCATTCCAAGATGTTCTAATATCTTCAATGCCTCTCTGATAGAATTTCTTCCTATTCCCAGTGTTTCGGCAAGTTTTCTTTCTGTTGGCAGTTTGTCGCCTATTGAAATTTCGTTATTCTCAACCATTTTACATAAATAGTCGATAGCTTTGCTGTATTCTTTTTGCTCTGCCATATGGTTTTTATATCCTTTCCCAATTAGATAAAAGATGCAAAAATGCCTGCACCGATTACTGTAATAATACCTGCTGCCACGATAGAAAGACTGCTCATCGCACCCTCTATTTTCCCAAGCTCCATGGCTTTTGCTGTTCCAATGGCATGAGCGCTTGTGCCAAGTGCAATTCCTTTTGCAATCGGTTCTTCAATGCGGAATAATTTGCAAATGCTTTCGCCGATTATATTTCCTATGACTCCCGTTATGATAATAACGGCGACAGTGATAGATACATATCCGCCAAGCTCTTCTGATACGCCCATTCCTATGGCTGTTGTAATTGATTTCGGAAGAAATGTCACATATGTTTTGTGATCCAGTTTAAAAATCATTGCAAGTGCAAATACGCTGAACAGCCCCATAACTGAGCCTAGAGTTATCCCGGCAATTACAGCTTTGTAATTTTTCTTTAAAAGCTCAAATTGTTCATATAAAGGCACTGCCAGACAGATTGTGGCAGGAGTCAGAAGATAACTCAAATATTTTGCACCCTCGTAATATACATCATAATCAATGTGTAATATAAGCATTGCAATAATTGTAATTACAATAGATATAAGTAACGGATTAAGAAGTCCGCATTTAAATTTATTTTTAAGCATTGTTCCTATTCCATAGGCAGCAAGACTTATAAGAACTCCGAAATATACCGATGTTTCAAAAAATTCACCCATTCTGATTGCTTCTCCTGTCATTTTTATTATATCTGATAATTCCCTGTGTGATTCTTCCCGCCGCTGCCATAACAATTACTGTAGTCGTAACTGTGATTAGCAAATAAATCAATAGATTTTCTTTAAGAATATCCCATGATTCCAAAAGACCTACTGCTGCCGGAATAAACATAACAGGCATAATTTCAATTAAAAATGTACTTACATGTTTAACATCCTCTAATTTTATGAGTTTTGTCTCCAATAAAATAAAAAGCAGTACGATTCCGTATATACTTGCAGGAACGGGCAAAGGGAGTGCATAGTGTAATATTTCACCTGCAAATGAAATCGCAGTAATAATCCCAAACTGTTTTAGTAATTTCAAAAAAATCATCTCCTTAAATTGGTACTACCAATTTTATAAACCAAATATACTGCAAAGTCAAGAAAATAATAGTAACAGTTCAGCCATGCCATTCATAATTTGCCAGAATATACATTATTACCAAATAATTTTAATTTTGGCTGGCAAATTATTCATGTCGGGCGTCCGCCCTATAAAATTATATGTGCAATTTGCTCTCTGCAAGCAAGCTTTCACGTGAACTTGTTCACGTTGTTCAACATTGCACATATAATTTTGCATGGCTGAACTGTTACAAATAATATATTACTCTGTAAATTTTACATAGTATAAAATTCTATCGTATGGTAAAATCTTAATAAAATACTGAAAGGATTGGAATATGAGTAAATTGCTGTTAGTGGAAGATGATGTGTTTCTTTCAAAGAATATCAGGCTTCTTTTAGAAAAAAGTGAGTGTGAAGTTATTACTGCGGAGTTGGTGGCGGAGGAATAGAGGATTATATGTTGACAAGTATTGCGTTAATTTTATTGTTAGGATTGCTTTTGGGAAGCATTTTTTCAAAAATGAAGCTTCCAAGTTTGTTGGGAATGATTATCGTTGGAATTGTTTTGGGGCCGCATGCACTTCATCTGATTGATGAGTCGATTTTAAACATTTCGGCGGATTTAAGGCAGATTGCATTGGTTATTATTCTTACGAGAGCAGGTTTGTCACTTAATATAGCCGATTTGAAAAAAGTCGGCAGACCGGCTGTGCTTATGTGTTTTGTTCCTGCATGCGTGGAAATTGTGGGAACGGTTATTTTAGCACCGCTGCTGCTTGGAGTATCAGCATTGGAGGCTGCTGTTATTGGGAGTGTTATAGCTGCTGTGTCGCCTGCCGTTGTAGTGCCGAGAATGATTCGTCTTATCGAGGAGTGATACGGCAGGGAAAAAAGTATTCCACAGCTTATACTGGCAGGCGCTTCTGTTGATGATGTATTCGTTATTGTTGTATTTACGGCATTTACGGCACTGGCATCGACAGGTACGATATCTGCTGTCAGTTTCCTGCAGATACCTATTTCCATTGCGCTCGGAATTATTTTGGGATTAATAGTCGGATTAATACTTATACAATTTTTCAGAAAATTTCATATGAGAGATTCCGTTAAGATTCTTATTATTCTCAGCTTTTCATTTTTGATTCTTGAACTGCAGAACCGCTTAGAGGGGATTATTCCTGTTTCTGGACTTTTGGCGATTATGAGTATGGGGATTGTTATTAAGCAGAAATATGAAATACTGGCAGTAAGACTGGCGGTTAAATATAACAAATTATGGGTTGCCGCAGAGGTATTTTTATTTGTGCTTGTAGGTGCAACGGTAGATTTAAAATATGCAGTAACAGCAGGTGCTTTTGCCGTTTTATTGGTTATAGGCGCTTTGTGCTTTAGAATGATTGGTGTGGCAATATGCATGATAAAGACAAAATTAACAAAAAAGGAAAGGCTGTTCTGTATGGTTGCATATACGCCTAAGGCTACCGTACAGGCGGCGATTGGTGCAATTCCGCTTACAATGGGACTTTCGTGCGGTCAGCTTGTGCTTACGGTTGCGGTGCTTTCAATACTCATTACTGCACCGTTTGGCGCAATCTGTATAGATAATCTGTATACAAAGCTGTTGGAAAAATAAAAATTGTAAACTGATATAATATGTATAGTTGACAATAGAACTTTACTGTGCTATATTTCTTTCGGGCAGTTGTATACAAATTTACAATGCCGGTTTAAAATATGGAGGTAATAACAAATGACAACAGCAGCAACAAAAAATAAGACTCTTGATATGGTATATATCGCAATGTTTGCCGTATTAATAACGATTTGTGCATGGATTTCGCTTCCGGCAACTCCATTTACAGTGCCGGTTACTTTGCAGACATTCGGAATATTTGTGACGGTGGGAGTTCTCGGAGGAAAGAGAGGAAGCTTTTCTGTTTTAATTTATTTATTGTTAGGAGCAGTAGGACTGCCTGTTTTTGCAGGATTTACGGGTGGACTTGGAATTATGCTGGGAAATACAGGCGGTTATATTATCGGCTTCCTTTTATCTGCACTTTTTATGTGGGGAATGGAGAAGATTATCGGAAGAAAGACATGGGCTTTAGCACTTTCTATGGTTCTTG
>JAGAJD010000249.1 GCA_017626275.1 Lachnospira sp. | reverse complement strand
TTTGGAGGAGCATTTCTTGCGGTGCTTGCCTCCGCAGATTCTTTTGAGGACTACTTGCAAGAAAGCTTAAGAAGAAAAATAATTATGAACTATTTGTCAAAGAATTAACAACGGAAGGAATATTATCGGTTCAGGCGGGAGAAAATCCACGTATTATTCAGGAGAAGCTTGATTCGTTTTTGTTAAAGCACAAGGAAGCTGAAAATGATAAGCTTCAAAAACCGTCAGTGGGCGAAATCTAAAAAGTTATAACAGTAAAATTTAAGATTTTTCCGGCTGTAATTTACATTAGAATATGATATACTTGATATACAAATATGAATCAAGCGGCTGCGCAAATTCAGGCAGTCGCTTGATTTTGTATGCCACTATATAGTACAGGATTGGAGAAAATGTGATATGAACAATCGCAAAGAAAAAAGCAAAGCCATTGCTATAAAAAAGACGGATATATGGCTTTTTGCAGGGATATTGGCTGTGGCAGTGGTTATGACAGTTGTTATACAGCTTGGGATTAAAAAGCCGGGAGAGACAGCAGTAATTACGGTTGACGGAAAAGTTGTAAAGGAGCTGCCCTTAAGTCAGGATACGAAAGAGATAGAGATTGAGGGGTATCAGGGCGGAATAAACAAAATAGTTGTGTCAGAGGGCTGGATTTATATGTCCTATGCGGACTGTCCTGATGAGTTATGTGTACATACGGGAAAGATAAGAAACACCGGAGAAACAATAGTGTGTCTTCCTCACAGAGTTGTTGTAGAGATTAAAGGCGGAGAGGAGGTATATGATTCTGTTGTGCAGTAATTGTCTGCAAATCGGAATTGTGAGAACAAATATGAAAATAAAGGCTTCAGATATTACGATAGGCGGTGTTATGACAGCGCTGGCAATGATATTTGCTTATATAGAAAGTCTCATACCGATACCTGTTCCCATACCGGGGATTAAGCTCGGTGTGGCAAATATCGCAGTAATTGCGGTTTTGTATGTGCTTGGAAGCAGAGAGGCAGTAATCATTAATCTTTTGCGCATTACACTTACAGCGGTGCTGTTTGGCAATTTTAACAGCTTTTTGTTCAGTATTGCGGGTGGAATGTTAAGTCTTACAGTGATGATAGCATTAAAGCATACGAAAAAATTCTCAATAGTCGGAGTAAGTGTAGCAGGGGGAGCTGCTCACAATATAGGTCAGGTAACTGCGGCTGTATTTTTAATGGACACGGCGGCAATCTATTATTATCTTCCTGTACTTCTGATTGCGGGAGTTGTAACGGGAGTTGTAATAGGAATTGTGGGAGGAATAGTTACGCAGAGAGTATATCCGGTAATTCTGAAAAACAAAAATTGAAAACAGAGATTTGTAAAAGAATAGAATATATAAAAATACGGACAACATATCATACCCATGATATATGTCCGTATTTTCATTTATTGTAATATTTACTGCTTATATTGCTGCTGCAATTCGATTTCCTCAACTGATTTGGAAATACAGTGCGTAATCGGTTTCCATTCAACCTTTTTAACAAGTGCTACTAAAGAAATCGGAATATATGTAGCCATAAACAATGGAAAAGTGAAGAGTGATTTAATCTTCTTACCGGCAGGTGCCAGAATCTTATTCCATTCAGTAACTAATGTAATAAATCCCATAGACAGCATAAGGAGATAGAAGTTTACTCCTGCAAATGCTATTGCCTGTATAGTTGGGACTAAAATTCTCTTTAAAAGGTGGATATCCGAAATACCACACAAAAGGAATATTATATTTAATAAAATGCAGCCTACGGAAAGAAGCGTGGCAGGCGCAAGCGTCATAAACATATCGTAGCATGAAACAAACATTTCACGCTTTTTAAACATCATAGTAATCAATTCCCTGCCATACTTAAACATTACCTGATAAAAGCCCTTTGACCAGCGCATACGCTGATTCCATGACTGTGAAAAAGTAGTAGGCTGTTCATCATAAAACATCGCAGTATCGCAGTAGCCGATTTTCTCGCCCTCAAGAATATTTACAACTGAAAACTGTATATCTTCGGTCAAAAGGTTGAACTTCCAACCTCCGTTTTTCTTAATAATCTGACTGTTTACAAGAAATCCCGTACCTGATACGGCACAGCTTGTTTTAAGCATCATTCTCGGATTGTTTAAATATTTTGCTTCACGTATAAACCATAAAGAGTAACCGGAAGTAATCCAGTTTGTATCATAATTCTTGGAATTACGGTAGCTTGTGATTACGTTATAGCCGTTGTCGAATACCTTATTCATTTCACGCACATAATTTCTGTCAATAACATTATCAGCGTCGAAAATAAAGTAGCCGTCATAAGCGGTATAGTCGCCTTCAGTTTCAACAATTTTATTAAATACATAATCAAGAGCGTATCCTTTACCTACCAGCATATTATTAAAACGTTCGTAGCAGATAGCTCCGTTTGCTCTTGCAATCTCAGCAGTATTATCGGTACAGTTATCTGCGACAACAATAACATCAATCAATTCTGAAGGATAATTCTGCTGTTTGATACTTTTTATCAGATTGCCTATAACGGCACTTTCGTTTCTTGCAGCGATAATAAATGCATATTTATGAAGCGTCTTTGCTTCATAAGTAGTTTTCTTCTTTCTTCTGTCACCTACTAAAGCAATAATTACATAGATGAACTGGTAAAAATATAGTACAGTCAATGCCACATATAAAATGGAATTGATAGTAGTTACTGTTCTCATTGATTTATCCTCTCCATTTTCAAGAAATGAAAAATATCAGTCAAAATTAAAAGAAACTTCATGTAAAGAAATCTTTATATAAAGTTCAGTTCTTTTCAGATTATATCATTAGTTTTAAACGTGTCAATACTTATTAGCTTATTTTATTTAATTTTAACGTAATTTTTTAGAATATACAACTAAAAATATTTGACAAATCTTTTCATTATTATATTATATAGTAAGCACAAAATGTAATAAATATGTTTTATTAAGCGTATTACAGGGAGGAAAAAATTATGTATAAAGAGATTTCAAAGCTTATTATATATGGCAATCTGGACAAAGAAAGTATTCTGTACCAATTCGGGGATATTTTCAGAAGATTTGAAAATGAGGAAGCTTCACAGGCAAGTCTTATACAGGATATATATACGCAGATAAAAAGACTGCTTGCAGTGGCTACTGACTATGGTTTTGATAAAAATCTGTGGCATAATTATCTCACATTTCTTTTAATCACTGACGAGAATCCTTTCAGCATAACATGTGAAAAAGTCGGCGCTAATGACGGAAGTGTAAATACATTTGCAAAAAATGATTTCAGGGTGTTTATGAACCTTTTTAACTATGATTTTTCGGAAATTGAATCAAAGCTTGGAATTGACTGCTTTTCTGTTATATCCAATTATAAGGCAATCGTAAAGAAAGAGCTTATGTACAATAAGAATGTATCTGAAAAGGTTCAGGCACTTAGCAGCAGACTTGAAACTGCACAAAATGAAGAAGAGTTTTTTACATATGTTACTGACTTCTATAAAGCATACGGCGTGGGAATGTTCGGCTTAAATAAAGCATTTCGTATTACAGGCAGTGACAATGGCGAAGTTAAGTTTCACCCGATTAATAATATGGACAAGGTTATGCTTGATGACCTTATCGGCTATGAAATTCAGAAAAAGAAGCTTGTCGAGAATACCGAAGCATTTGTTCAGGGAAGAAAGGCAAACAATGCGCTTCTGTTTGGTGACAGCGGAACAGGTAAATCAACAAGCATTAAGGCAATCGTCAATGCGTATTATGACCAGGGGCTTAGAATGATTGAAATTTATAAGCACCAGTTTAAGGATTTGTCCGCCGTGATTGCCGCAATAAAGAACAGAAACTATAAGTTTATTATTTATATGGACGATTTGTCATTTGAGGAATTTGAGATTGAATATAAGTTTTTAAAGGCCGTTATAGAGGGCGGTGTTGAGACAAAGCCGGATAATATACTTATCTATGCAACATCTAACAGAAGACATTTAATCAAGGAAACATGGAACGACAGAAGTGACATGGAAACAGACAACGGCATACATCGTTCAGACACGATAGAGGAAAAGCTTTCCTTAGTCAACCGTTTCGGCTGCCAGATTAATTATTCAAAGCCGTCACAGAAGGAATATTTCAACATTGTTATAAATCTGGCAAAGAAAAATAATATAAATATGTCAGGGGAAGAGCTGTGTGCGGAGGCAAATAAATGGGAGTTAAGCCACGGCGGAATTTCAGGACGTACGGCACAGCAGTTTATTAATCACTGTCTGGGAAATTGCCGGTAAAAAGAGTATTAGGAGAAAAATATGATTTCATATGTAAAGGGCGAATTGACAGAAATCTTTGAAGACGTAATAGTGCTTGAAAATAACGGAATAGGGTATAATATCCGTGTTCCGGCTTCTGTCTTTTCACAGCTTCCGTCCATTGGACAGAATGTAAAGGTTTATACCTATTTATATGTAAAAGAGGACGCCATGAATCTTTTCGGCTTCCTTACAAGAGATGATTTGAAAGTGTTTAAGCTGCTGCTTAATGTCAACGGTATCGGGCCTAAGGGTGCGCTTGCAATTCTGTCAACCATAACGCCTGATAACTTAAGATTTGCAGTACTTTCAGAAGATGTGAAGACAATTTCGGCAGCACCGGGAATCGGTGCAAAGACAGCAAAGCGTCTGATTATTGAATTAAAGGACAAATTAAAGCTTGAAGAAGTCTTTGAATCGGCAGTATCAAAGACACAGCAGGCGGCTTCCGATAACGGAATTTTTGCAAAAAACGAGGCAATAGAGGCACTGACGGCACTCGGATATTCAAGTGCAGACGCAATGAAAGCCGTAAGTCAGGTTGAAGATGCACAGGAAATGGATTCGGAAAAAATATTAAAAGAAGCACTGAAAAAGCTGGCGATGCTATAAAGCTTTTGGGGCGGAATGGTGAATAATATGGAAAGAAAAGTGATTTCTACTGAACTTGCGGAAGAGGATATTAAGATTGAAAACAGCTTAAGACCTCTGTCACTTGATGATTATATAGGGCAGAATAAAGTTAAAAGCAATTTAAAGGTATATATAGAGGCGGCTAAGGAGCGTGGCGACGCATTGGATCATGTGCTGTTTTACGGACCTCCG
>JAGAJD010000248.1 GCA_017626275.1 Lachnospira sp. | reverse complement strand
ATGCTGGCACATTTTGCGGTAAATTCTTATTCCATAACAATGTTAAAGCTGCTTGCGATGGTTTCGGGAGAGGCAGCATTGACGGAGCAGAGTGCATCGCTTGCGGATTTTCCACTGCCTGTTATTATTGCAGAGCTGTTTTTCCTTGCTGTGCTTGCAATAGGCTTTTTGGGGATAGCATTTTTGCTGTTTAAGAAAATGGCAGTGCGTAACGGAAGATGGGATTATCTTATCTGCCAGCTTAAAAAAGGCATAAAGCCTCAGAACGGAGAAAGTTTTGTAACTGCGCCGCTGCTGGTAGCTCTTATTACGGTATTTATTTATATGATACAAATGGAAATATTTTAAAATGACCAGACTGAAAAAATTTATAAAAAAAGAGACAGTGTTTTGTGTGGCGGCGGTGCTTGCGTTTATTACAACGATTTTTGTGCCGCCGTCTGCCCTGTATATAGAGTATATTGATTTTCGTGTGCTTGCGCTGCTGTTCTGCCTTATGCTTGCAGTAGCGGGAATACGCGGACTTGGAGTGTTTGAGCGGATTATGGAGTGTTTTCTGCCGCATATTAAAAATTTAAGACAGCTTGTGCTTATTTTAGTGCTTGTTACATTTTTCAGCAGTATGTGGATTACTAACGATGTTGCGCTGATTACATTTATTCCGTTTACTATTCTTGTGCTTGAAGCAGTAGGATACTGCAGCCAGCTGATTACCGTTATAGTACTTCAGACTATTGCTGCAAATCTCGGAAGTATGTGTACTCCGGTAGGAAATCCGCAGAATCTTTATCTGTATTCGCTTGCAGAAATGTCACCGGACAGGTTTATTAGGCTTATGCTTCCTCTGACTGTTGTGTCGCTTATACTTCTTGTGCTGATAATATGCATTGTTTTTTGGAATGCACCACAGTTTGAGTATAATAAGCAGAGCCGGGAAAAATTTAATCCGGGTGTAAGGATATGGATATATATACTGCTTTTTGTATTATGTCTGCTTACCGTTATAAGAGTGCTTGATTACAGAGTGCTGCTCGTAATTACGGTGGCAGTGATTTTTGCAACTGATTACCGCCTTTATTTGAAGGCAGATTATATGCTTCTTATAACATTTGCAGCATTTTTTGTTTTTGTGGGAAATGTTAAAAATATAGAGCCTGTAAGGCTTTTTCTGGAAAAATGTGTCGGCGGAAATGAGGTTTTAGTATCGGTGCTTGCAAGTCAGGTGATTAGTAATGTTCCGGCGGCCGTATTGCTTTCCGGTTTTACCGAGAATATTCCGCTTTTGTTAGTTGGCACTAATATAGGCGGTCTTGGAACGCTGATTGCTTCAATGGCAAGTCTTATTTCCTATAAATTATATGCAGGCACGAAAGCAAGTGAAAAAGGTAAATACTTTTTTACATTTACCGTGTATAATCTGATATTTCTTGCAGTGCTTCTTGCTGTGGCATATTTTTGGTGAATATATAAGAAATAAAAAAGGAGTTGCATACGAATCGCTTCGTATAACAACTCCTTTTCTATAAGAAAATGAGAAAGGAAAAAATAATAGAAAAATTAAACGTAATAATCTATATTCTGCCCAAGATAAGGTGTAACAGAGGACTCCATAATCTTAATCATGCCCTCGCCCATATCTTCGGCTGTGTCTAACGATTTACTAAGCATTAATGTACCAACATCATTCAAAATATTCTGTGTACTCATTGCTGTCGATAAAGAAGCTATATCCATAATGCTCACCTCTTCCAAATCAATAACTAACCTTAACTATGTACTAATTATAATACAATATATTATAAAATGCAACATATTTCTACAAAAAAGTCTATCTTTTTTATGAAAAAATAGTGAAAAACAGGCAATAATGTTTATGTATTATAAGCAGTCTGGAGGGTGTGTCGTATAAGGGCATAAAATAAGTATGAATATCAGAGATTATGGAAAATATTTGCGTCGGTTTGGTTTTTTGGGAGCCGGAACATTTCTTATGGCGGTGGCATATAAAAGTTTATATGATTCGGCAGGAATGGTTACGGGAGGCTTTTCGGGAATTGGTGTTATTGTAAAGCGGATAAGTGAAGGGGTATGGCATGGAGGGATACCGTTGTGGCTTACTAATACATTTCTAAATATTCCTTTATTTATAGCTGCATATTTAATAGAAGGAAAAGGCTTTGTAAAGGATACTTTAATAGGAACGGTTCTGCTTACGCTGTACCTTGCGGTGCTTCCTTCTTATCCTGTACCGGAGACTGATTATCTGCTTGCCTCTGTTTACGGCGGCGTGATCTGCGGTGTGGGAATCGGACTTGTATTAAAGTCAGGATTTACGACAGGCGGAACAGATATGTTTGCCGTCTTGCTGCACAGAGCGTTAAGGCATTATTCGCTGGCAAAAATAATTCAGATGCTTGACGGAATTATTGTAGCGGCAGGAATTATTGTTTTCGGTATCAAAGTAAGTTTATATGCCATTATTGCCGTTTATGTCACGGCGCTGGTCACGGATACGGTTTTGGAGGGTGGAAAGCATGCAAGAGCCGCAATTATTATTTCAGATAAAAATGAAGAAATTGCACAGGCACTTATTAATAAGGTAGAAAGAGGTGTGACAAGATTTACTGCAAGCGGTGTGTTTAGCAATAAGGAAAAGATTGTATTGCTGTGTATTGTTTCAAAAAAAGAAATTACGCAGGTCAAAGAGCTTGCATTTGATATCGATAATAAATGTTTTTTGATTGTTGGTGATGTTCGTGAAGTAATGGGGGAGGGTTTTGTACAAAAGTTACAGTAAATTCATATCTATGGGTAAATTTCACGAAAATTTGAAATGATATTTGTTGAATTACAATATGGTAATTGCCTGCTAATTATTGTATTATTTAATATATCAATGAGACGCAGATTTATATGCGCCAATATTTAGGAGGAAATTATAAATGGCAAGTTTATCACTTAAGAATGTTTGTAAAGTTTATCCTAACGGTTTTGTTGCTGTAAAGGATTTTAATCTTGAAATTGCTGATAAGGAATTTATCATATTCGTAGGACCTTCAGGTTGCGGTAAGTCAACAACTCTTCGTATGATTGCAGGTCTTGAGGAGATTAGCTCAGGTGAGTTATGGATTGGCGATAAGTTAATGAACGACATTGAGCCAAAGGACAGAGATATTGCGATGGTATTCCAGAACTATGCTCTTTATCCACATATGACAGTATATGATAACATGGCATTCGGTCTTAAGTTAAGAAAAGTTCCTAAGGCTGATATTGACAAGGCTGTACATGAAGCTGCTAAGATTCTTGATATCGAGCATTTACTTGATCGTAAGCCAAAGGCTCTTTCAGGTGGTCAGAGACAGCGAGTTGCCATGGGACGTGCTATCGTTCGTAGTCCTAAGGTATTCCTTATGGATGAGCCTCTTTCAAACCTTGATGCTAAGCTGAGAGTTCAGATGCGTGTTGAGATTTCTAAGCTTCATCAGAGACTTGAAACAACAATTATCTACGTTACACATGACCAGACAGAGGCTATGACACTTGGTACAAGAATCGTAGTTAT
>JAGAJD010000247.1 GCA_017626275.1 Lachnospira sp. | reverse complement strand
TTGTTGAAACGCATTAAGTGCTTATCTACAAATGTAAGTATTCTTAAGGAAAAAACAATAACGATGCAGCAAAGTATTGCTCCCGAATAAAAACCGGAACCGACAGCAATACCGATAGTTGCACAGCACCATAAGCCTGCGGCAGTTGTTAATCCTTTAATATGATTATTTCTTGTTACAAGAATAGTTCCGGCACCGAGAAAGCCGATACCGCTTATGACCTGTGAGGGTATTCGTGCAGGGTCTGAGCTGCCCATGCGCTCACACATGTATATATTGGTGATACATGCAAGTGTGGCACCCAGACACACGATAACATATGTACGGAAACCGGCAGGGTGCTGTTTCTGTTCACGCTCGATTCCAAGTAATCCGCCGAGTAAAAGAGCAAGAAGAATACGCAAAGTAATAGAGTAAATATTTAGTTCACTCAAAAGAGATATATTTTCTAAATACATAAAACGCACCTCCCGTTGTGTAAGTCATATAAAAGAACTTATTTTGTACCGGTAGAACCGAATCCGCCGTTTCCGCGTTCGGTGTCATCTAATTCATCAGCTTCGCAGAATTGAGCTGTTATATATGGTGTGAGTACAAGCTGTGCAATTCTGTCGCCCGGTTCTACTGAAACGGCATTACTGCTGTGATTGTAGAGCGCAACTATAATCTCTCCACGATAGTCGGAGTCGATTACACCTACTTTATTGGCAGGGGCAACACCCTTTTTGCATGCCATACCGCTTCTTGCATAAATAAGACCCACAAGACCGACAGGAATTTCAAGTGCAAGTCCTGTCTTTATAAACTGTGTTTCGCCCGGAGCGATGGTCATTGTGGTATCCATGCCGGAATAAAGGTCTGCTCCTGCCGACTGCGACGTTCCGTAAGTAGGAGTGACTGCATTTGGTGTTAATTTTTTAAATTTAAGAATTGTGTTCATTACTTTAAATTCCTTTCGTTTGGTATTAAAAATGTTTTAATCATATAACAGCACTATTTTATTTGACTTTAGAGATTCGGGTACAAGTATTGTGCGCTGATTTTCAGAACCTTTAAATTTGAGGTTAAGATTTTTTAAGGATTCCATAAATCTGCCGTCAACTAAAACGTCAATATAAGATAGTAATTCACCTGTTATTTCCCATTTAGGACACATTTTTTCTAAAATGTCTTTGTCAAAAAGGTATCCTGTAAAGCACCAGATATTCTTGTCCGGAAAATTCTGTCTTACCTGTCTTAACAGAGGAAGAAGTCCCTGCTGGTTGGCATATTCAAACGGTTCTCCGCCAAGAAGCGTAAGTCCGGCTATATAATCAGGCGCAAGCGATTTAAGGATATCGTTAATTGTGTCCTGTGTAAATTCTTTTCCATAGTTAAAATCCCATGCAATTTCGTTAAAGCACCCCGGACAATGGTGTGTACAGCCGCTTACAAAAAGAGAGGTGCGGACGCCGGGGCCGTTTGCAATGTCATTATATTTGATTTCTGCGTAATTCATAGCTATAAAACTCCTTTGTATTAAGAGTATAGCAGAAAAAGCAGATAATCACCATATTTTTTATGGTGAAATATTATGGCAAAAAAACAGTAGTAGGGTGGCAAAAACAGGACGTTTCAGTGGCATAATACGGAAAATATGTTATAATTAGAAAAAATTAAGTGATAATATTTTTGGTGAAAGGAAGTTGGGAAATGAAAAATACAAATATTTATTTTGACAAATTGTATCGTTATCAGAGGATTGCGGAGCCGGTAAGTGTGGCAATACCTGTCAGGAAAGGCGAATTGTTTGATACGGACAGGATTGCGGTGCTGCAGCAGGGAAAGCCTGTTCCTGTTCAGCCGAAGGTGACTTCAAGGCATGAGGACGGCAGTATCCGTTATCTGTTTCTTAGATTTATGCCTGATTTGCCGGGGAATATGAGTGCTGTTGTGGAGTGTGATTTTGACTCTTCCTTAAAGTCGGAGGAAACAGGCGTTGTTGTTGAGGAGACTGAGAACGGGTATTTTGTAAACTGTGACGGTCTTGTGTTTGCAGTAGCCAATAAAAGTAAGAGTATTTTTCAGATGCTGGACGACGGAAGAAAAGTTTATACTGAGGATAATTTTGAGGGACCATATCTTGTCGACGGTTCAGGGGCAAAATATGATATGGAAATTGAGCAGTGGAAGGTTGTTGAGAATGGTCCTGTGTGCGCTGTACTGGCGGCAAAGGGAAGCAATAAAATACAGGGAAAAACTATCGGGTTTGAGTTGAGAGTGACTGCATATGCGAAAAAATCATGGCTTGAAGTCGGATACAGAATTATAAATACAGATGATTCACCGTTACAGATTAAATCGCTTGTATTTCACCTTAAAGCGGGAGGAGAAGCTGTTTCTGATGCATTAGGCGATATGAACTTTGAGGAGGAAACAGATTCGACAGGCTGCGGAGATATGCAGACAGATAACTCAAATAATCAGGGACCGCTGTTTCATACAAGGGGAACTGCGGAATTGGAAGATATTGAGAAAAAAGCGCCTGTGGATAGTGTGAGAACACTTGTCGGAAGCTCTAATTATAAGACTGATTTCTTTATAGGAAGAGACGGTGAAGCTGTAAATAAGGTTGTAGATGCTAAACATCTTTTAAAAGAGGCTAATGAGCATTTTGCAGAAGTACTTTACGGTACATTTATGGCGGACAGAACAGATAAGGAGGATGGCGTCTGCATTACGGTTTATCAGGCACAGCAGAATTATCCGAAGGCAGTACGTTCAGATAAGAACGGAATAAGTATTATGCTTGTTCCTGAAGGTGTTGGAAATATTGTTATGCAGTCAGGAATGGCAAGAGAACAGCAGTTTTTAATGCATTTTCATTCACCTGATGAGCCGATATGGGAGCTTGACAACAGAAGCCTTATATATCAGATGCCTGACAGACCATGCATATCGCCTGAAGTTTTTAAGGAATCGGGAGTTATGCTTGATGTATTTCCTGAAAAGAAAAATGATGATGTTGAGATTGCACTTATAGGCAGAGCCGATTCACATTCACGTACATACGGAATGTTAAACTGGGGAGATACGTGGGATTCAGGATATACAACGCAGGGCAGGGGAAACGGCAAGGTTGTGTATTCCAATAATGAATACGATTTTCCTCATTCATGTGCATTACAGTATGCAAGAACAGGTGTGAGAAGATTTCTTGATTATCTTATGGTAACTGCAAAGCACTGGATGGACGTGGATATCTGCCATTACAGTAAGAATCCGTTAAGAGTAGGCGGTCAGTGGGAACACACGGCAGGACATTGCAAAAACGGAATGATGTTCTGTTCGCACGAGTGGGTTGAGGGACTTCTTGACTATTATCATTTTTCAGGTGATGAGAGAGGTCTTGAGGCGGCAGTAGGAATAGGTGAAAATGTATTGAGACTTCTGGATACACCGATGTATGCAAATCCGGGAGAGGCTAATGCAAGAGAGACGGGCTGGGCATTAAGAACGCTTACAGCATTGTATGTGGAAGATCATAACGAGAAATGGATTGCTAAATGTGACTGGATTATTGACAGCTTTAAGGTGTGGGAGGAGCAGTACGGAAGCTGGCTTGCACCATATACTGATAATACGGCAATCAGAGTCGGCTTTATGATATCGGTTGCAGTAGGAAGTGTTATGCGCTATTACAGAGTATTTCCAAGACAGGATATGAAAGATATGATGTTAAG
>JAGAJD010000246.1 GCA_017626275.1 Lachnospira sp. | reverse complement strand
GCATTGCTAACATGGGAACATTTTCGATTGCGTATCTGCTTTATGGCGGTCTTGATATGGCACTGGTTGCAAAAAGCATGTTTTTTGTAACGCTTGGAAATATCGTGGGAGGTGCAGTGCTTCTTGCGGCTCCGTTAAAGCTTATGAGTACAGATAAATAGTTCCATGCAGTAATGCGGCTTGAAAAGGGGTATAACAAATGGACAGATTGGACAGGCAGTTTGAATTTATTCGTGAACTTGATAAGGAAAAGTTTATTACAAGACAGACATATCGCTCCGACGGCATAAGCAAGGAAAATGATGCTGAACATGCATGGCATATGGCAGTTATGACGCTGCTTTTATCAGAATATGCCAATGATCCGATAGATGTATTAAAGACAATAAAAATGCTTTTGATTCACGATGTTGTGGAAATCGACGCAGGAGACACTTATGCATACGATGAGAATGCAAAGAAGACACAGGCGGAAAGAGAATTAAAGGCAGCAGAAAGAATTTTTAATATACTGCCGCAGGATCAGGCGGAGGATTTGTTTGGATTGTGGCAGGAGTTTGAAGAGGGAGAGACACCGGAGGCAAGATTTGCTCATACAATGGATAATGTTCAGCCTACTATGCTTAATTCGGCAACAGGAGGAAAGGCATGGCAGGAACACAAGGTACGGCTTGAGCAGATTTTGAAAAGAAATGAAAATACGGCCGGGGGTTCAAAGAAGCTGTGGCAGTATTCTTATGAAAAGTTTATAAAGCCGCATGTAGAAAAGGGGAATATTATTGAATAAAACAATTATTATTGAATTTGATTCAAATGGGAAAGAAATATATCATTCGAAGGAATTTGAAAGCTATATTATAAGCCGCGCCTGTACGGAGGACGTTACAAAAATAAAACAAAAAATGCATGAGTTCGTGCCGCTTGAGGATATTACTGCTGCATTTGATTTTATAGAAAAGGTAACTTTGGGGGGTGAGACATCAGGCTGCAGAATCCGTTTAAGAATGGAAAATGATTCTTACAGATGGACGGAAGTATCATCGCAGATTATCAGGAGTGATGACGGAAATGTTAGCAGAATTATAGTACTTTTGACAGATATTGAAGAGGAAATTCATCTAAATGAAGCACTTAATGATGTTGTAAATGAAAGAGACAACCTTTTAATGGTTATGGCGGGTGGAGTTGCAATATATGAGATAACCGACAGGATATATGCAATATATATATCAGATGAAACAGCAGCTATTGTGGGATATACTAAAGAAGAACTTATGCCGGTTATAAATGAAAATGCAATGGCTCTTATTCACCCGGATGATGTAAAAAAAATACAGGTATTTTTTAAAACGCAAAAGATGACAGGTGAAGTGGCTTCATATGAATACAGACTTAAGTGTAAAAACGGAAATTATAAGTGGATTAGTGCAAGAGGGAAGATTATAAAGAAAGAAAAGTCTATTATTCTGTATACGATTATGACGGATATAGATAGTATTAAAAAAAGCGAAGAAGATGCAAGAATGCAGAAAAGCATGATGGAGCTTGCATTGGCACAGTCTAATTTCCGATTTTGGGATTACGATATAAAAACGCACCGTTTGTACCGTTCTATGGCAGTTACGGAACAGGTAGGATTCAGTGAATATGAAGATAATGTGCCGGAGAGATTTGTGGATATGGGTCTGGTACACCCTGATGATTGTCAGGCATATTTGGAGTTCTATCATAACGTACAGAAGGGAAAGAATCAGAGACTTGCTTTCAGGGCTATTTTCCAGAATGGAGAATGGGGCTGGGTGGATATTGCATATAAGGTGTTTTTCAATGAGGAGGGAGAGCCTGTCCGTGCCATTGGTGTTGGCGGTGACATTTCCGAGCAGAAACGGAAGGAACAGGAGTACGAGAAAGAATTCCAGTTATTTTATGATGTGAGTCTTCATGCTATTCAGAGAGAGTTTTTAGATGTATTTCTTGCAAATACAGAGACAGAGGATATTAAGATTATTCTGGCGAACGGCAATTATATGAATATGGAAGAAAGAGCTGATTATGATGCAATATTAAAGCAGAAACTCATGAGTTGTCCTGAAATTGCCGATGAAGTGTATAGTAAACTTAATCTTTCAGACCTTACAAAAAATATTGCCATAACGCAGAATCACAGGCTTGAATATACCTTCGCAATGCGTAATAAAATGGGAAAAAAGCGGTGGTACAGATATTACATTTCATACTTCCATGAGGATTCTAAGATTCTGCTTATATTAACAAAAGATGTTACAAACACTAAGCTGCTTGAAGAGGAAAAAAGACTGGAGCTGGAAGTTGCTTTGGAACAGGCAAGAAGGGCAAATGCCGCAAAGAGTGAATTTCTTTCTAATATGAGCCATGATATCAGGACACCAATGAATGTAATTATGAATATGGTTAATATGGCAAAGGAAGAGGCGGACAATAAAGAAGCCGTAATAGAATATATGAATAAGATTTCATCTATGAGTACATTTCTTATGGGAATTATGAATGATATTCTTGATGTATCAAAGATGGAAAGCGGAAAGGTTGTATTAAAAAAAGAGCCTTATAACTGTGTGGAATTGGATGATACTATTTCAACAATGATGCGACCTCTTTGCAAAGAGAAAGACATTACCTTTGAGATAGATCTTGATAAGGCTAATTATTCTGTTCTTATAGATAAAATTAAGCTTAATCAGATTTTCTTTAATCTTTTGAGTAATGCTGTTAAATTTACGCCGCGCGGAGGAAAAATTACTTTCCGGCATGAAAATGTGGTGAAGACCGATAAGTATCTCGAATGGGACAACGTAATCAGTGATAATGGCTGTGGAATGAGCAAGGAATTTCAAAAGAAAATGTATCTTCCGTTTGAGCAGGAAAGTAATGAGGTTACGGCTAATCTTACAGGTACAGGTCTGGGACTTACTATCGTAAAGATGAATGTCGATGCAATGGGCGGAACGATAAAAGTTGACAGTAAGTTAGGGGCAGGTACAACATTCCGGGTACATCTGAAGGCTGAATATATTTCTGAGCATAAGGCAGTATCAGCTAAGAGTAATGAGGCTGCCGATATAGAACTTAAAGGCTGTAAAGTACTGTTAGTCGAAGATCATATACTGAGTATAGAGATTGCTAAACGACTTTTGGAAAAGAAGCAGATAGAAGTGCACTGCGCTCACAATGGAAAGGAAGCCGTTGATATTTATAATGATATGCCGCAGGGGTATTTTGATGCAATCCTTATGGATATCCGTATGCCTGTTATGAACGGACTTGAAGCAACAAAAGCAATACGCAGCCTTGAAAGAAGTGACTCAAAGAGTATTGCTATTATAGCAATGTCTGCAAATGCATTTCCTGAGGATATAGAACAAAGCTATGCCGCAGGAATGAGCGGTCATATTGCAAAGCCGGTAGAGCCGAAGCTGCTGTTTAAAACGCTTGGAAAT
>JAGAJD010000245.1 GCA_017626275.1 Lachnospira sp. | reverse complement strand
TACTGTATCATCGAAATAAATATATAACTGCTCACTACAATCACAGCATTCTTCTTTCCTGCCAAAAGCCTTACTGCCATTTGAAAAAACGCGACTATCAGAAGATTTATGTAACTTATTACAAGAAATTTTATCAATGCACCTGTTGATACCAAAAATCCCCTGTCAAAAACTGCTGACAATACTCCTGTAATCATTCCGCAGACAAAAAAAGTAGCCATATAAATCAGGCAAAAACATACCTGCTCTTTCATGTAACTCACATACAGCTTTTTTATTGAACCGTATCTGTAAAGTGAAATCACATTTATCTGACTCAGAAACTCAAATGATAGAAAAACATAACATAAATAGAATACAAGCAGCGAATATATCCCGTCTGTAAACACCCGACCACCAAAATCATATATTGCATATGCCATGAAAATAAACAAAACAAGCACATATTTTTTCTTCTTACTCATAAAGCTTTTCCTCTTTTCTGAATGTTATTACGAGCAGCACTATTGATACTATAATAGGTACAATCAGTGATGACATCGTCTGAAGTACTGTGCCTGCTGACGGATTATGATAGACATATCCATAAAATCCATATAAATGAATAGGTTCAAATGTTCCAACAATCCATGCCAGGTTAGGTCCCATAAAAGTACAACGCAAAAACTCCAAAACAATCTGCAATCCCCAGTAATAAGACATCATACAGATAATTGCCTGATATGCCTTTCTGAAAAATAACGCAACTGCGCACACTGTAACCGTATAGACAAATGTTCCTATAAAAAATGACGGAAGCCCCTGCACAAGATAATATAAATATGGAAGCCGCTTACTAAACCCCTCTCCAAAAATCCCGTCAAATATATTTCTTGGCACATAACTCATGGTGTTACCGATAAAAAGATACCCAACACTCGTGTAAATGATATAAATCAGATAATACAGCACTGCATTAATTAGTGCATGACTAAAAATCGTCGATAAAATAACCTTTCTCTGACTTTCTCCCCGTACATAGCGAAAAGCAAAAAGCCCGTTCTTTTCTTTATAAAACAACACAACCGTTGAAAACAATAAAACCAGCATAATTGTTGTTGCATATCCCATAGTATCCATATATCTGTCAAATGTTAATATCTGGCTTAAAAGTCTTTTCTGTACTTCTGGCGCTCTCTCCGGCGTCATATCAATCGCATTCTTATCAAATCCTATTGTTGCCTCAAAAAATCCACTGTCAAATATCCAAAAAAAGAACATTCCAAGCAGCGACAATCCAATAAGTATCATTCTTTGTTTATTAAATATTCTGTACTTTGTGAACTTCACAATTTATCCCCCCTGTTTACTGATCTAAATATGGAATAATTTTATCATAACAATCCGATTTTGCCAATTTAAGTTTTTTATTTTCTGATAGAGAAAACACAAGAGGCTGTGCATTTGCACAGCCTCTTGGTAGTATCCGTCGCAACGGAAAATTTTTATACATTTTACACTTAACGGCAGGACTCACCTGATGATTGCTCATCTTTATAATTATTATACACATATGCCTGCTTCTTATCATTAAATTACTTCGTAATTCCCTCAGTCTTATAAATAAATGTTACTGAACCGTCAATGTCAGCAGATTTTCCTGCAAATGACTGGTACTCCTGACCAAGCTTGATAACGCTCTTTATAGTTTCGACTGCATTTTCTGCGTCATCACCGACTAAAGATGTAATCTGGCTGATTCCCTCTTCATTGAACTGAACCATACCGTCTCTTAATTCTACAACTCCGTTATTCAACTGCTCTGCACCGTCTGCAAGCTGTCCTGCACCGTCATTCAACTGATTAATGCCGTTTGCAAGTGCGCCTGCTCCTGAAAGAAGCTGTGCTGTACCAAGCTTTAACTGCTTTGCACCATCGTCTAACGCATTAACGCCCTGAACTAAAGTTGTACTGCTTTCGCTCAATGTTCCGATTCCGTTTTTCAGACTTTCAGCTCCGGTAACAAGTGCTGAAATTCCTGATTCAGATGTAACCTTACCAAGACCCTCGTCTAACTGCTTTGCACCTGAAACCGCACCTGCAATACCATTATTTAATGTATCGTTATTACTCTTTAATTCGTAAAGTCCGCTGTTCAACTGAGTGCTGCCTGCTGCCACCTGACTGCTGCCCTCGACAAGCTTTCCGAGCGCTGTCTTTAATTCATCTTTCTGTGATACTGCACTCTTAAGTCCTGCACTTACCTGAGCTGCTCCGTCCTTTAACTGTGCAACGCTTCCGCTCACACTCTTTTCTACCTTGCCTGCACTTTCATTTGCCGTTGTGTTTATTAAAATAATCATTTCCTTTTCATAAACATCTGACAAATCATTAATTCCTGCTGCCTTAAGCTGCTCACTTGCTGCAATTCCTGCATTAATCTGCACAATCACAGGATTATCTTCTTTATGCTCCACTGCATAAGCATATGCTTTCATATACTTATCTGCAAGCTGTGACTGTGTGTCACTTGTAAGCTCATTTCCTGAACACATATCAGTATACGGCTGAATAACAAGGTTACTGTCTAGTGAACCAAGTACTGTATTAAAGCCTGCTCCTGCACCTTCAAGCGACTGTGCCAAAGCTTTCAACTGGGCAGCATTTGTTTCATAATCTGAAATTGACTTGTCAAGTGCATCTGAAAGCTGTACAAGACCATTACTTACACTTTCTGAACCTTCTGCAAGCTTTACCATACCGTCCATAAGGCCGTTTTCGCCTGTAAGCTTACCATTTAACTGCTGTAAGCCTGCTTCTAACTGGGCTGAGCCGTCCTTAAGCTGACCTGAACCCTCTGCTGATAATTCCACTCCGTTAGTATACTTGCTTATTCCTGCCTGTAATGCCGGAAGTCCTGTCTGCTCATCTGTAAGCTTTTCTGTTCCTGCCTTTAACTGGTTTAATCCGTCCCTTAAGCTTTGAGTTCCCTTAAAAAGCTCGCCTGAACCACTGTATAACTGCGAAATGCCTGATGTGAGTGTAGGCATTTGTGCCGTAAACTGTGATGTTCCCTGTGAAAGCTTACCTGCTCCGTCATCTAACTGTGTAATTCCGTCCGTCAATTCAGGAACCTTTGAATTTAATGCATTTGTTCCTTCAGCGAGTGCCTTTGCACCGTTTACAAGGTCAGGAGTTGCATCTGCAAGCTGCTGCGTTCCGTCAGTAAGCTTATCTGCTGCTTCTTGAAGCTCATCTGTCTTAGCCTTTAAATCGTCTAATGTAAAATCATCTGTATCTATATCAGAAAGGAAATTGCTTGTTGCCATTGACATTGTCATTTCAAGCTCAAAATCCGTTACATTTGCAGTAACCTCAAAATATTCAGGTATATCCAAATCAAGGTCTTTATTATCCAATTTGAGATTAAGACTTTCCTTCAAACCCGGCATTGTAATTCCATACACAACATTACTGTCATTTACCTGTGTAAGCTTGCCGTTTGTAACCTCGATATCCGTAAATTTATCTGAAGGAAGCACCATGCCTGTAACCATTGTAAACGGTACATAAACCTGCTTGCTCTTTCCGTTTACTGTTATAGTTTTCTTTTCATTGTTAGTGTAATCAAAGCGCATTGTAACTTTTCCGCTCTTTCCCACAAGCTCCTCTGCCTTGATTTCCTTTCCGTCAAGATAATAAGTAATTTTCATCGTCACAGGTGCTGACTGTGTTGTCGTTCCCTGATAAGTAATGCTGTTACCCTGTGCCTCCCAGCTTAAATTGCTTCCTTGACCTGTTGACTTTTCTTCACCTGACAAATTAACTATATCCGAAAGATTAGTGACATCTTTAATTACTGATTTACCCTCTGCATTTTTTAACTTCTCATTAACAATCACATGATCCTGCTTACCCTGTGCATTGGTAAATACAAATACTGTTTCCTCCTTAGAGTTTGCTGTATCTGCCGTTGCAATTTTCGGTGCTGAAAGCTGTGATGTAATTACCTCCTGTATCAGTGTCTCACTTTCTGCTTCTGTGTCGGTACAGCTTACCACTGCATTTGTGTTCTCCTGATTCTTAGCGCTGTTTGTTGTGCAGGCTGCAAGACTGCACGCCATTAATGCTGCACACATAAATACTGAACCATATTTAAATAACTTTTTCTTTATCATAACAATCTATCCTTTCTTCTATTCTAAATTATTACTGCTTATCAGAACCCACAGCATATGCCACCTGCGGCTGTCTTTCTCTCTTTTTCTCTTCTTTATTAATAAATCCCTTGCTTGTATGGATAATCAGCTTATCAAATACAACAAAGAATGACGGCAGAATAAATATAACCACTATCATACTTATAATTGCGCCTCTTGCCATTAAGATACAAAGAGAAGAAACCATATCTATACTTGAGTAAGCGCCTACACCAAATGTTGCTGCGAAGAATCCAAGCGCACTTACGATAACTGACGGTATAGAAGTTGAAAGAGAAGTAGCTATCGCTGTTTTCTTATCAGCTCCGTTATATCTTTCTCTCTTATATCTTGTTGTCATCAAAATTGCATAATCGACTGTCGCACCTAACTGAATTGTTCCGATTACAACGGACGCAATAAACGGTATCGTAGTTCCTGTATAATACGGAATACCCATATTAATAAATATTGCAAATTCAATGGCAATAACTAAAATAATCGGCAGTGATACTGACTTAAATACGCAGAAGATAATAACAAATATTGCAATTATTGATACTGCGCTTACAGTCTTGAAATCTTTATCGGTAATTGTAATCAAATCCTTTGTACAAGGTGCCTCACCGATAACCATCGCATTTGAGTCATACTTTTTAACAATGCTGTCTACTTTTTCAATCTGATTATTTACTTCATCAGATGCAAGCTTATAATCTGAAGCTACCGCAATCATCTGGTGTTTATCACCCTTTAGCGTTTCCTTTAAAGCATCAGGAACCAGTTCATCAGGAATAGTTGTTCCTGTCAGCGAATTATATCCAAGTGCAAAAGAAACTCCCTCAACCTCATTTATCTCATCAATCATTTTGGTTGCGTCTTTTGCCGAAAGGTTCGTGTCCGCCAATACCATGTATATAGAATTTAAATCAAAATTATCTTCAAGCACTTTGTTTGCTTCGGCACAAGGCGTTGATGCCGGAAATGTATCGGTAAGATTGTAATACACGTCTGTATTGGTGTATCCGTAAATTGCAGGAAACAGCAATAAAAGAAATGCTATTACCGGAAGCCATGCGTGATTTACCACAAACTTTGCAAGTCTGTCAAATCTTGCCGGCATAATCTCCTTATGTGTTGTCTTTTCCAATGCCCTGTCAAATGTAAGAATCATCGAAGGAAGAATTGTAACACAGCCGATTACACCGATTACAACACCCTTCGCCATAACAACGCCCAAATCAAGTCCCAATGTAAATGTCATAAAGCATAATGCGATAAAACCTGCGACTGTTGTAATTGACGAACCTACAACTGATGTAATTGTATTTCCAATCGCATGTGCCATAGCTTCGTTATTGTCATCTGAATATTGTTCTTTTTCCTCCTTATAGCTGTGCCACAGGAAAATTGAGTAATCCATCGTAACACCGAGCTGTAATACCGCTGCCAAAGCCTTTGTCAAAAACGATACTTCACCAAGGAAATAGTTAGAACCTAAATTATATACAATCGCCATTCCGATACTTGCCATAAAAAACACCGGAACAAGAAATGAATCCATAAATAACGCAAGCACTATACTTGTTAAGATTACTGCGATTAATACGTAAGCAACTGTTTCCTGCTTTGTAATCTGCTTTGTATCGGTAACAACTGCTGACATACCACTGATAAAGCACTGTCCCTTTGCCAGATTTCTTAACTCCTGAATGGCTGACATTGTCTCATCACTTGATGTCGTGTCATCAAAGAAAATCATAAACATTGTACAGTCTGTATCTTTATTCTCAAAATAACTTCTGTACTTATCAGGAATTAACTCCGTTGGAACTTCCGGTCCTAAAAGACTGTTATAAGAAATAATATCTGTAACATGGTCTACATTACTGATCTTATCCTCTAACTGCGCCGTTCCCTTTTTATCCATTCCCTTAACTACTACGGTTGCATACGCACCTTTTCCAAATTCATCTAACAGGATATCCTGTCCCTGCATTGTATCAATGTCTCCCGGAAGATAATAAAGGATATCATAATTAATTTTTGTATTTACATATCCCAAACCTGCCGGAATCAGAAGCAATATGCTGAGTATAAGAATCGGTATTCTTAATTTGACAATTGCTCTTCCTATCTTTTCCATTGTCTTTTTCCTCCTTAATTACTGTTGTAGCTGCTCGTCTTAAATTTATGACCAACAGTCATTTTCTATGTTGATTGACATTATATCACAAAATGACCAATAGTCAATATAGTTTATAAAAATTTATGACTTTCGGTCATTTTTTATTGACTTTTTCTTTTTTTTACTCTATTATGCACATTATGATATACTTGAAGACGATATATAGAACTGATTATTTCTTAAACTGCGTTTTCGGAATGGAATGGAGATTACTATGGGAAAACTTGAATCAAATAAATTACAGAAAAAAAAGTCACTTTTGGACACTGCCTTTAATCTTTTTACAACAAAGGGCGTAAGTAAAACCTCAATAGCTGAGATTTCTGAAAAGGCGGGTATTGCCAAGGGAACATTTTATCTTTATTTTAAGGATAAATACGATATAAGAAACAAGCTCGTGTCGCATGAATCAAGCAAGCTTTTTAAGAAGGCTGCCACAAGCCTTGAAGAATACTGTAATGACAATCAGGTTAATCTAAGCTTTGAAGATAAGATTATTTTTATTGCTGATAATATTATAAATGCTTTAAATACAGATAAGACACTTCTTACATTTATTTCTAAGAATTTAAGCTGGGGAATTTTCAGGGAAGCCTTAACTACAAATGTATCAGAAGATGATATTAATTTTAAAGATGTTTATTATGCTATGATTGATTCTGCCGAATATGAGATTGAAGAGCCTCAAATTATGCTGTTTCTTATCGTAGAGCTTGTAAGCTCCGCATGTTACAGTTCAATTCTTTATAATGAACCGGCAGATATTGAGACAATCAAGCCTTATTTGTTTCAGACAATTAAAGCAATTATAAAACAGCACGAAAAACAATTAAAAAATGAGTGAGAAAAAGGGCGCTGATTCACCGGAAATCAACGCCCTTTAATATCAATTTAATTATCACACATCTTTTCGCAAACTCCTAAGCAGTGCTATTTCCTTTGCATACCCGTCAAGCTCATTCGGCGTCTCAAGGAAAAACGGCTTATCTGCAAGCATCGGGTGATTGATAATCCTCTCAAATGCCTCCGTTCCTATTGAACCCTCGCCTATTTTCTCATGCCTGTCCTTATGGCTTTCAAACGGATTTTTTGAATCGTTGATATGAATGGCACACAGCCTGTCAATTCCGATAACCTCGTCAAAATGCTTTAACACGCCATCCAAATCATTTACAATATCATAGCCGGCATCATACACATGGCAGGTATCGAGACACACGCCCAAATGCTCATTTAACTCAACTCTGTCTATAATTTCTCTCAATTCCTCAAAGGAACGTCCAATCTCCGAACCCTTTCCTGCCATCGTTTCAAGAAGCACCTTTGTTGACTGCTTTGGCTTTAACACCTCATTTAACATAGCCGTAATATAATCAATTCCGACTTCAACGCCCTGCTTCACATGACTTCCCGGGTGAAAATTATAAAGATTTCCCGGTACATACTCCATTCTTCTTAAATCATCCGCAAATGTATTTTTTGCAAATTCTCTCGTGCTTTCGTCCGCTGAACACGCATTTAAAGTATACGGCGCATGTGCAAGAATTATGTTAATTCCGTTTTCCTTTGCAAATGTCTTAAAATCCTCCACATCTTTCTCATCAATCGCCTTAGCCGCACCGCCTCTCGGATTTCTTGTGAAAAACTGGAACGTATTTCCGCCGAGTGAAACCGCCTCTTTTCCCATATGAAGAAATCCTTTTGATGCCGAAAGATGACAACCTATCTGAAACATATCCTGCTATTCCTCCATTCTTACTAATATATTGATTTACAGCAGCGCCTGATAAATATCACGCTTTGACACACCCCTGTCCTTAGCCGCCGCCTTCATCGCCTCTTTTTTATCCATACCCTGTTTAATATACATCTCAACATGTGCCTCAACACTCATCGTTTCCCACTGTGCCTGCTGCTCTGACTTAATCTCTTTTCTGCTCTTTCCCTCAATGACAAGCACATACTCACCTCTAGGCTCATTTTCCTCATAAAATGCCGCCGCCTCGCCAAATGTTGTTAAAAATGTATTCTCATAACGCTTTGTAAGCTCTTTGCATATGGTAAGCTTCCTGTCCTGTCCAAGCACCTCCATAAGCTCCTTTAATGTCTTTAAAAGCCTGTGCGGCGCTTCATATAAAATTATAGTTCTGGTCTCATTTTCAAGCTCTGAAAGAATCTCTCTGCGCTCCTGCTTATCCGATGGTAAAAATGCTTCAAATGCAAATCTTCTCGTTGCTCTGCCGGACATCGTAAGCGCCGTAATGCAGGCTGCCGGGCCGGGAAGAGAAGTAACCTTAACTCCGGCTTCATGACACTGCCTTACAAGCTCCTCACCGGGGTCTGATATTCCCGGAGTTCCGGCATCGGTAATCAGTGCAACTGTTGTGCCGTTTAACATCTTTTCCACTAATACTTTTGCCTTTTCCACCTTATTATATTCATGGTAACTCGTCATCGGAGTCTTTATATCAAAATGATTGAGCAGCTTAATACTGTTCCTCGTATCCTCCGCCGCAATCAAATCGACTTCCTTTAATATACGGAGAACCCTGTATGTAATATCCTCAAGATTTCCAATCGGCGTTGCACATAAATACAACATTCCATTTACGGCACTTTCCATGTTATTCCATTCCCTTCTAATACATCTCTAACAGTTTTTGCGTATATGTTCCGTCATCATTGTATACAACAAGCGGCTGCTCCGTCTTTAAGAGCGTCCTTCCTCCCTTCACAGCCTCAATAAGCACCATATTTGCCTCTTTATCTTCGTGAGGGTGAATCATTCTCATTCTCTTTGGCTCTAAATGATATCTTGTCATTGTATCAAATATTTCCACAAGCCGCTGCGGACGGTGTACCATATAAAATCTTCCACGCATTTTAAGGCATTTAGAAGCCTCTCTCACTACATCTTCAAGCGTACACAAAAGCTCATGTCTTGCAATTGCCTTCGCACTGTCGGGATTTACAATTCCATGATTCTCATTCATATACGGCGGATTAGTTGTCACTACATTAAAAGAAGCTCCCCCAAATATTGCGGAAGCCTCTTTTATATCGCCCTGTACAATGTTTACATATTCACCGATACCATTAAGCTCCACACTTCTTCTTGCAAGGTCTGCGCTTACCTCCTGTATCTCTAATCCGGAAAAAAAAGCCCCCGGATTTTTAGCCTGCATAAGAATAGGAATCACTCCATTTCCCGTACCTAAATCAAGCACACGCTCTCCTTTTTCCGCCTTTGCAAATGAAGATAACAGTACTGCGTCCATTCCAAAACAAAAACAATTCTTATTCTGGATTATACGGTATCCGTTCCTTTGCAGGTCGTCTATTCTCTCATCATCATTCATCATTGATATGGGACTTTCCTTCCATTCTCTCTAACTCTTCTAACTGTTTTAATTCTTTATCATCAATATGAAGCTTGTCATTTCTTCTTCTCGCCTTAAATCTAAGTTCCGATACCGGATATTCCCTCACTTCTTTTTCATCATTTTCAAGTGTGACAATTACCTTTACAAGCTGGCGCAGCACGCTGACACTTGCTACTTCACCCTTAAGCCTGTCCAGTGTGGTAACATAATCGCCCACATTAGGAAGGTGGCTGTTAAGCTCCTCATATGTCTCCTCTTCATTCTTAAGACAGCACATTAACCTTCCGCAAACTCCGGAAATCTTTGTCGGATTCAATGAAAGATTCT
>JAGAJD010000244.1 GCA_017626275.1 Lachnospira sp. | reverse complement strand
GACTGCACTTAATGAATCATCGAAGATTAAAATAGGACATTCATTAATTAAAGCACGTGCAATTCCAACACGTTGTTTTTGTCCCCCTGATAAAGTAACCCCACGCTCTCCAACGATGGTATCATATCCATTTTCAAAATCTTCAATGACGTGATGAACAGATGCCAGTTTGGCAACGGATTGAATTTCATCTTCATGTGCATCTTTTTTAGCAATGGCAATATTTTGTTTAATTGTTTTTGAATATAAGAATAACTCCTGTAAAACAGCCCCAATATGAGCACGCATCCATTTATGATCGATTTTTTTGAGTTCAACGCCATCAATTTTAATTGAACCTTCCGTATAATCATATAAGCGTAACAATAAGTTCATTAGCGTTGTTTTTCCTGAACCTGACTCTCCCATTATCGCAACATATTCCCCTTCTTCTACGCTGAAATTAACATTTCCCAATGCCTGAACCTGATTGGCACCAAGCCTTGTAGTATATACCTTTTTCAAATTTCTGACTTCTAATAATGACATTTTTTCCTCCATTCTGCCGCAGATATCCTGCGCCTGTAAGCTATAAGAAATTTCTTAATCTTATTTACAACATGAGTATACAAAAAGATGAAATGCAGTTCCATAACTTAAACTTACATTTCATCTTACTAATCTTACAATATTGTAAGAAACAAACTTCTACCCATGAAACCTATGCTTTTGTTCCATGCTTAAATAAACTTTTGTTCCCATATAAGGCTCTGATTCGACAGTCAGCCTTATCCCAAGCTTATCCGCCGCCTTTTTACAAAGATAAAGACCTATGCCCGACGACTTACTTGCACCCCTGCCGTTGTAACCCGTGTAGCCGCGCTCCATTATGCGCGGAAGATCCTCGCTGTTAATTCCAATACCGTTATCCTCTATTACAAGTATGCAGTCATTGGCATTAAATGTTTCCTTCAAATATATGCTGACTTTTCCGCCCTCTTTTGTATATTTAATTGAATTAGACAATAACTGCTCTATTATAAAGCCGAGCCACTTTTCATCAGAGTAAACCTCTCGCTCAATTTCTTTCAGTTCAACAGAAATATGCTTATGTATAAACTGGCTTGCAAATTTCTTTACCGACTTATTCACAACATTTTTCAAGGATAACTTAACAAATTTAAAATCAGACGACATATCCTCAAGCCGCAAATAATTCATTACCGCATCAACATAGAAATCAATCTTAAACATTTCGCCCTTCAATTCCCAGACCTTAACTTCATCAGGGTTATTTTCCATAACCTGCAGCAACAAATCCATAGCCGCAATAGGCGTTTTAATCTGATGCGCCCATAAAGAATAATAATCCGTCATATCCTTCTGCGCATTTCTGTTTTTCTCCGACAGCTCACGCTTCTCCTCTATCAGCTTATTTACTATAAGCTGATAATCTCTCTCAATCGTATTTTTTGCAGGCTCCATTTCAAGAACATACAACTCTTTAAGACTCTCATGCTTTTCAAGTATTTTATGCTTTCTATAAAAATTTATATAATCCACAGCCATTACAATAAAAAATATGACAAAGCATATTTCGCATGCATAAAACCCGGCGGCGGCAGGTGCCGAATACAGTGCATTTACCACGCAAAAAACCACACACACCAATATAATCATTGAAAAATACAGCTTCTTATCTTTTAAATATGCCAAAAACAATTTCATTCTATAATATACCCCATGCCTTTTTTTGTCTTTATGTAATCGCTGACGCCAGCCTCCTCAAGCTTTTTGCGAAGCCTTGTCACGTTTACCGTAAGCGTATTATCATCAACAAAAGCTTCGTCCTCCCATAACTTCTCCGTCAGCCTGTCTCTTGAAACAACTCTTCCAACATTCTCCATTAAAACCTGCAGAATACGATACTCATTTTTAGTAAGCTCCACCTTTTTATCCTCATAAAAAACTGTCTGGTCATTCAAATTCATAATACAGCCGTTATGCTCATGTATATTGGTCGCTTCGGAAAATGAATAGGTTCTCCTAAGCAAAGCCTGAATCTTAGCTGTGACAACATTCAAATCATACGGCTTTGTGATAAAATCATCACCTCCCATATTCATTGCCATAACGATATTCATATTATCAGACATTGACGAAATAAAGATAACAGGAACACTAGAAACATTTCTAATCTGTGTACACCAGTGATATCCGTTAAAAAAAGGCAGACTTATATCCATTAACACAATATGCGGCGACGCTGCTGCAAACTCTTCCATAACATTTTTAAAATCCTCCACACACACCGTCTCATATCCCCATTTTTCCAAATGCGTCTTTAACGTTCTCGCTATAATTTTGTCATCTTCCACTATCAATATCTTATACATATCTTCCCGCTCCTTAATTTTATAAATACAATGATAACATTGAATCAGCCTGCTTACAAGAATTAAAACCTGCTCAAAACTTTTTCAATTTAGGGATTGACAAAGTAATATTTTACATATAAAATAGATTTTGCTGTTGACGCAGCTTTTCACATTTACATAGTATTTTCGCGGAAGTGTCGGAATTGGCAGACGAGCTAGATTCAGGTTCTAGTGGCGGTTTTCGCCGTGAGGGTTCAAGTCCCTTCTTCCGCATTGAGCAGTCGTGGCGGAATTGGCATACGCGCTAGACTAAGGATCTAGTGAGCATTGCGCTCGTGCGGGTTCAAGTCCCGCCGACTGCACTAAAGACACGGAACTTAATTTATGTTCCGTGTTATTTTTTTGCGCAAAAAATAAGCAGACGGTATAAACAAACAACCAT
>JAGAJD010000243.1 GCA_017626275.1 Lachnospira sp. | reverse complement strand
TCCCTCCATCGGAATCCTTACCAGAACATCAGCCGCTTTTGCCGTCTTATCAGTAAGCCCGTTGGCTTCATTGCCTATAAGAAATGCTGACGGCTTCGTATAACACCCCGCCGTATAATCACATTTTCCTTCAAGATGTGCCGCATAAAGAGTAACCTTATTATCCTTTAACTCGGTAAGCGTCTTTTCAAAATCCTCAGAATACATAAACGGAACTCTGTAAACAGAACCCATCGTTGAACGGATTGTTTTAGGATTATATATATCAACAGTACCCGAACTCATAACAACTCCGGTAATCCCCGCACCCTCGCCCATTCTAAGCAGTGTTCCAAGATTTCCTGGGTCCTGAAGATTCTCGACAATCAACAGTAACGGCACAGTTTTAAGCATATCAGAAAGCTGATAATTTTTCATTCTGACAACTGCGAGCACTCCCTGCGGAGTTTTGGTATCAGACATCTGCAAAAACACGTGGTCACTTACCGTTTCAACCTTGTCTGTATCAAAATTTTCCAAAAAATCAACATTATTCCGTGAAAAGCTCTCCGATGCATATACCTTAACCACACGTTCCTTAGGTGCTTCAGCCGTAAGCTTCATTCCCTCAACAACAAATTCCTGACATTCTTTTCTGGTTTTTGACTTTTTTTGAAGTGAAACAACATGCTTCACCTGACTGCTGCTGGTACTTGTAATCATCTATTCTTTTCCTTTATAAATTATTTTGAAAGCAATGCACTTATATTAAATTCATATTCATCTATATCCTTTGTCATTGCAAGCGCTTCATCAATGTCAAAATCTACAAATTTTCCGCCCTTATATGCTACAAGACGGTTGCTTTTTCCTTCGCAGAGCAAATCAACAGCATATGCCCCCATCACTGACGCATACATTCTGTCCTTACAGGTCGGAGAGCCTCCTCTCTGCATGTAACCAAGAATCGTGGCTCTGGTCTCAATGCCGGTAGCCGCTTCAATTCTTCTTGCCATTCCTGTCGAATGTCCGATTCCTTCTGCATTAATAATAAGATGATGCTTCTTTCCATGCTTACGTGCTTCTATAATATGGTTAATCAAAGCCTGTTCGTCGTTGTCATATCGTTCAGGCAGAAGAATATCCTCCGCACCGTTTGCGATACCGCACCACAAAGCGATATAACCTGCATTACGTCCCATTACTTCAATGATACTGCATCGCTCATGAGATGTAGATGTATCACGAATCTTATCAATAGCTTCCATTGCCGTATTAACTGCCGTATCAAATCCTATCGTATAGTCCGTACATGCAATATCCAAATCAATCGTTCCCGGCAGACCTATTGTATTGACGCCTGCCTCCGCCAGCTTCTGCGCACCTCTGAAAGAGCCGTCTCCACCGATTACAACCATTCCGTCAATACCATGCTTCTTACAGACCTCAGCGCCTCTTTTCTGACCCTCTGCTGTCATAAATTCCATACATCTTGCAGTATAAAGAATCGTACCGCCCTTTTGTATAATATCGGATACACTGTGCTTATCCATGTCGATAATTTCTTCATTGATAAGACCATTATATCCTTTCTGTATTCCTTTTACTTTAAGTCCCTTATTAATAGCAGTTCTTACAACAGCTCTGATTGCCGCATTCATTCCCGGTGCATCTCCACCACTTGTTAAAATACCTATTGTCTTAATTTCTTTTGCCATAAGAACTTCCCCTTTCCTTTCTCATATGATTACCATTTTCTCATAATGATATCTAATCCGCAGTCCGGCTTAATTCTTATTGTAGCTCATAAAATTACGCATTTCAACATAAATATTTGCATTTACGGCTAAGTCGTCTCAACATTTTTTTCTCCAAAGAGACTTCGCAGCTCCCCGACAAGAACCGAATCGGCTTTTACATTCTGGCTTGGCGGCAGAACTTTTTTTAATTTTTCCTCCGCACAATAGATAATCACCTGATCATGTCCATCCGACGGTGCAAGACACCTCTCCAGCTCGTCTTTTCTGTCCATATATTCCTGCTTGCTTGCAAAACGAATCCACAGTTTTCTTGGCACGCTGTCAAAGCTTACTATTCTTTCACAGATTAATTTTCCGTTTTCATCGGCATTTGCATTGACCTTTCCTGTAACAAATATTTTATCACTGCCCTCAATCACGCTCCTGTACGCGTTAAAATCACGCGGAAATACGATTACCTCCACTGTCCCAAGCAAATCCTCAAGCGTAAGAAATGCCATAAGCTGTCCGGTTTTAGTCGTTTTTACGGTTTTTCCCATAATCATTCCGCCTATGGTAACACGCTGCTGATCCTTAACCTTCGGTTCTCCGCTTTCCTCATCTATCTCAAAATCCGTCGTCACGGCTGAAATATGTTTTTTCCAAAGCGAAGCATACTCGTCTAACGGGTGTCCGCTTACATAAACGCCCAAAACTTCCTTTTCAAACGCAAGCATTTCTTCTTTATTATATTCGCTGACATTCGGCATTTTTACTTCATAATCTGCCTTGTCCTCATCTGATACCAGATCAAACAGCGACATCTGCCCCGATATTGCGTCCTTGCTCTGTTTTGCGGCATTATCGAGAAGCTGCGCATAAATAAACATCATCTGTCTTCTGTTATTGCCAAATGTATCAAATGCACCGGATTTAATGAGATTCTCTACTGTCCTCTTATTAAGCTCCGCAAACATTCTTGTCACAAAATCCTGCATACTTGTAAAAATACCGTTATTTTTACGTTCCTTTAATATTGCCTCAATCGTCGGTCTGCCAAGGCTTTTGATTGCCGACAAACCAAAACGGATAGCCCCGTCCGTCACAGAAAAACCAAGCTCTGACTCATTAACGTCAGGCGGCAGAATCTTAATATTCATCTGACGGCAGGCATAAATATAACCCGCAACCTTATCGGTATTATCAACTACTGATGTCATAAGAGCCGCCATAAACTCGACAGGATAATGTGTTTTCATATATGCCGTCTGAAAAGAAACAACAGCATAACATGCGGCATGAGACTTATTAAACGCATATTTTGCAAAATCAATCATATTGTCATAAATTTTGCCTGCGATTTTCTCGTCAATACCATTATTAATACAGCCCGGAACATTTTCTTCGACGTTTCCGTAAATAAAATTTTTGCGTTCTTTTTCCATTACAGACGCTTTTTTCTTAGACATGGCTCTTCGTACCAAATCGCTTCGTCCCCATGAATATCCGGCAAGGTCACGCACAATCTGCATAACCTGCTCCTGATATACGATACAGCCGTATGTAGGCTTTAAAATCGTCTCCAACTGCGGGCAGTCATATTTTACCTGCTCCGGATTATTCTTTCCCGCAATATACTGCGGAATAAAATCCATGGGACCCGGTCTGTAAAGTGAAATTCCGGCGATTAAATCTTCAATATTCTGCGGTTTTAATTCCTTCATGAAGGACTTCATGCCCGCACTTTCCAACTGAAAGATACCGTCGCATTTTCCCGTTCCGATAAGGTCATAAACCGCCTTATCCGTATAATCTATGTTGTCAATGGAAAATTGGGGCGTGTGCTTTTTTACAAGCTCTTCGGCATCTCTTATTACTGTGAGCGTTCTAAGCCCCAGAAAATCCATTTTTAAAAGTCCAAGCTCCTCTAAGGTAGTCATGACAAACTGTGCCACAACCGCACCGTCCGAGCCTGTCGAGAGCGGAACATATTCATCTACCGCTTTCTGACTTATAAGCACGCCCGCTGCATGCATTGAAGCATGGCGCGGAAGTCCCTCCAACCTTTTACTCTTATCAATTAAATCCTTTACCTGCTCATCTGATTCATATGCACTGCGCAAATCAGGATTTTCCTTTAACGCCTTATCAATCGTAATTCCGATTTCACGCGGTACCATTTTGGCAATAGAATCAACCATGGCATACGGCAGGTTAAGAACACGTCCGACATCTTTAATAACAGCCCTCGCCGCCATCGTTCCGAAGGTTACAATCTGTACAACCCTGTCTTTGCCATATTTTTCAACCACATAGTCAATTACCTCCTGACGTCTCTCATAACAAAAATCAACATCAATATCGGGCATTGATACTCGTTCAGGATTCAGGAATCTCTCAAAAATGAGGCTGTATTTTATAGGGTCAATATCCGTAATTCTAAGGCAGTAGGATACGATGCTTCCCGCAGCAGAACCTCTTCCCGGCCCTACCGGAATACCGTTTACCCTTGCATAATTGATGTAATCCCACACAATAAGGAAATAGTCCACATACCCCATTGTATTGATTACCGAAAGCTCATAATCAAGTCGTTCTTTTACGTTTATGCGTCCCTGCGCACTGTCTGTATACCCTTCACTGTCCATATCAGGATACCGCATTTTCAAGCCCTCATAACACAGATGGTTAAGATAAGACAGCGAATCAAAGCCCTGCGGCACTTCATATTTAGGAAGCTTCGTAACACCAAATTCTATTTCAACATTACAGCGCTGTGCAATTTTGTAAGTATTTTCAATAGCCTGTGGGGCATAGGAAAACAGCTCTTCCATCTCCTCGGGAGATTTGCAGTAATACTGTCCACCCTCATAACGCATTCTGTTTTCGTCTGTCACAAGCTTTCCTGTCTGAATACAGAGCAAAATATCATGCGCTTCTGCGTCCTGCGCGTAGGTATAATGAATATCATTCGTGGCAACCAGTTCTATGTCAAGCTCCTGTGACATTCTCACAAGCTGCTGGTTGACATACTGCTGTGTGGAAATGCCGTGATCCTGCAGCTCCAAAAAGAAATTTCCTTTTTCGAAAATATTTTCATATCTGCGTGCCGCTTCCATTCCCATTTCGTACATTCCCCTTGCAAGGTATCTTTGTACTTCTCCTGCAAGACACGCACTTAATGCAATAATCCCCTCATGAAACTGTTCAAGCACCTCATAATCCACCCTCGGCTTATAATAGAAGCCCTCTGTAAATCCTCTCGACACAATCTTCATGAGATTCTGATATCCCGTATTATTTTCTGCCAAAAGCACCAGATGATAGTATCTGTCCTCCGACTCCCCCGGTACCTTCTCAAAGCGGGAACCCGGAGCCACATAGACCTCACAGCCTAATATCGGCTTGATTCCCGCTTCTTTTGCGGCTTTGTAAAAATCTATCACGCCATACATCACACCATGGTCGGTAATTGCAAGACTATCCATTCCCAGTTCTTTAGCACGTTTGGTAATTTCCTTAATCTTACTTGAACCATCTAACAATGAGTATTCCGTATGAACATGTAAATGTGTAAAATTCATCTCTGCACCCTTACTTTCTTATATCTTTGTGAGATTTATTTTACCATAGTTGTACGGCATTTACAAAGCTGTGTGCAAAAATGTTACAAATATTGTAACATTTCAGCCATGCCATTCATAATTTGCCAGAATATACATTATCACCAAATGATTTTAATTTTGGCTGGCAAATTATTCAAGATTTAATTTATTATTCATAGTTCTTATTGCAAGCCAGTTGTATACAACAGTCATAAGAACAGAAAGTGCCATTGCAAACATCATGACATGCTTCATATAATTTCCCGGATCTATGCTTTCCATCACCGCATAATCGTCAAACATTGCATTCATTGAACCGAAATCAGCAATTCCAACAATTATCATTCCCACAAAGCTAAGTATCTGAGTAATCATATATGTTATGATATATGCCACAAATGACATCAAATCTTTATTTGAATAAGATGTATATCCTAAGCTTAAGCACATATAAATATTGCTAATTCCACTGATTAATCCAATCAGCATAAATACCGCAAAGCCAAGCAGTGATGCTGCCTTAACGCCTGCGGCGACTCCTGCAG
>JAGAJD010000242.1 GCA_017626275.1 Lachnospira sp. | reverse complement strand
TTTGTCAGTGACTTCCTGGGTGACTTTGTCAGTGACTTCCTGGGTGACTTTGTCAGTGACTTCCTGGGTGACTTTGTCAGTGACTTCCTGGGTGACTTTGTCAGTGACTTCCTGAGTGACTTTGTCAGTGACTTCCTGAGTGATTTTGTCGGTAAGCTCCTGAGCAAGTCTGTCATTGAATTCCTGAGCAGCCTGCTTAGCAATGTCATCAAGCATTTCTTCATGAACTTCCTTCACAACCTGTTGGCGCAGTTTCTCGATTATTTTAAGACACTCCAAATCCATAATATCGTCTACCATATCATTGATACCTCCCTCTTCCATTTCGGAATAGCCGGCGTATAAATCATAGTACATTTTCCTGGTTAATTCCTTCAATACTTCTGCGTCTGCCAGCTCAATATTCCCAACACGATAGTTTGCTTCTATTGGTTCTAATATATCATAAACCAACAGCTTTTTCAATTTATTGAGATTATTAAGACTGCGGTCTTTCTGCAATAATTTGCGTATTTTTAGAAGCTGGAACGGAATAAGGAGAATTAATTTCTTTTGGTTTAGTTCCTCGGTATCGGTAGCAATGAAGTTAAAAGTACTTATGGGATATTCTATTGTTCTGTTAGAACCAAATTGCAATTTCAGTACATAATTTTCAGGAATTTCTTTTTCGGAATACAGGTATAGGATTTTTGGCTCAGGAAACCGCAGAATATTTTCAAAGCGGTGTTTGTGAGCATACATAAATCCATACTCAAAAACGCGGAAAATTATGGATTGGTCTTCTGTCATCTGTGCTTCCATATGGTATGTATATGTATCATTAATCGTGATGAAGACATCGGCATACCGCTCGTCTAAATTGGAATTAACACTGTCGGTAGCGGGGTAGGTTACTTTGCTGTCGGGAGGATAATCAGTGCCATACAGTCCGTTAATCATATTTACAACAGCTTTAGAAGATAAAGTAGTAACACATTTAAAGGTCTTGTCAAAAATTTTGTGGAATTTTTTTTGGATTTGCTTGGTTTCATCTAAGGTGTGTGGATTATTTGTGTTGTCTTTATTGCTGTAAGTCATTTCAGTCATCTCATTTTTCATAAAGTACCTCAATTCTGAGAATGCAGTTGCAGTAGTGAGCAGACTCTTTGCGGCATTCTCTTCACAAAAAGCTGTGATATTATTATATGATAAAAAATATTCTGTTAATATACTAATACATAATGGAAGAAAAGTCAAGTAATAAAATACAAAAGAATGTTTTAGTAGACATGATGAAGTTAATCAAATGAGCCATAGAGTAATTAATTTTAAATAAAAACCATATATTGTGAACTTATAATATGTTACTGCTAAATATAGTAGGAATGTTTGAAGTTGCCGAAAAATAGGTTATTCTGTTACACAGAATCTTGCATACAAGTGCACATTTTTACGAGCCAGCTCGACGAATGTACACTTGTATACAAGATACCGTGTGAACAGTAACAATAATAGGCATTTTGTACCAGTTTATTTATGAAAAAAACACTTGTAATTTTATGAAAATAAGTATAGAATTGACTCTAAAGTGGTGGAAAGTGGTAGCAAATGGTGAAAAGTGGTAGACGGAGGAACGAAAATCATGTTTATGGGTGAATACAACCATATAATTGATGCCAAGGGACGAGTAATTGTTCCTGTTAAGTTCCGGGAAGCCTTAGGAGAGGAATTTGTGATTACCAAAGGACTTGACGGCTGTCTTTTTGTCTACGCACCTGATGCGTGGCAGGCATTTGAGGAAAAGCTTCAATCGCTGCCGCTTACCAATAAAAATTCCAGACAGTTTGCACGTTTCTTTCTTGCAGGAGCTGCGACATGCGAGGTGGATAAGCAGGGAAGAATTCTGCTTCCACAGGTATTGCGTGATTTTGCGGGACTTGAAAAGGACGTAGTTTTGGTTGGAGTTGCAAACAGAGTGGAAATATGGAGTAAAGAACGCTGGCAGGAATGTATCGACAGCTATGATGATGATATGGACGAGGTTGCAGAGAATATGGAAAGTCTTGGATTTTCAATATAGTATGCATAAAACTCCATAACGTCATGTTTAGCAGATTATATAACTATTCAGCCATGCCATTCATAATTTGCCGGAATATACATTATTAAAAAATAATTTTAATTTTGGCTGGCAAATTATTCATGTTGGGCGTCCGCCCTATAAAATTATATGTGCAATTTGCTCTTTGTAAGCAAGCTTTCACGTGAACTTGTTCACGTTGTTCAACATTGCACATATAATTTCGCATGGCTGAATTGTTAGCAGATTATTGTACATAAGGGTGATGGATATGGAATTTAAGCATAAGTATGTGTTATTACAGGAGACTATCGACAATCTGAATATAAAGCCTGATGGAATCTATGTAGACGGGACATTGGGCGGAGGTGGACATTCCTTTGAAATCGCAAAAAGACTTTCAAATGGGGGGCGGCTTATCGGAATTGACCAGGACGAAGATGCAATTCATGCGGCGGGTGAACGTTTACAACCGTTTGCGGACAGAGTGACTATTGTCCGTAATAATTACCGCAATATGGACGTTGTTTTAAAAGAACTGGGAATAGAAAAAGTTGACGGAATTGTTTTGGATTTGGGAGTGTCGTCTTATCAGTTGGATACGGCAGAGAGAGGTTTTACATATAAGACAGATGCACCTCTTGATATGAGAATGGACAGAAGGCAGCAGATGACTGCCAAAGATATAATAAATAATTACAGCGAAATGGAACTTTACCGCATTATTCGGGATTATGGTGAAGATAAATTTGCAAAGAATATCGCAAAGCATATTGTGGCAGCAAGGCAACAAAAAGCGATAGAGACTACATTTGAACTCAATGAGATAATTAAGGCTGCTATTCCGATGAAATTCAGGGCGGTTGGAGGGCATCCGGCAAAGAAAACATTTCAGGCAATCCGCATTGAGTTAAATCATGAACTTGATGTGCTGAATGATTCTATTGATATGATGATAAATCACCTTAATGATATGGGGAGATTCTGTATAATAACATTTCATTCGTTAGAGGACAGAATTGTTAAGGTAAGATTTAAAAATAATGAAAATCCATGTACATGCCCACCGGATTTTCCTGTGTGTGTGTGCGGAAATAAATCTAAAGGGAAAGTGATTACAAGAAAACCGATTCTTCCGTCAGAAGAAGAACTGGAAGAAAATAAAAGGTCGAAGAGTTCAAAGCTTAGGGTGTTTGAACGCAGGACTTAATGATAAAGCTAATGGAGGGAAAGCAGTGCGTAAAGATTATAGAGGAAAAACAGCCTATGTTCAGGGCAATACCGTAAGAAAGCTTCAGACGGCGGAGGCATATCCAAACAGAGAGAGAAAGCTTGAACAGTCAGAACAGGAGCGTCAGCTAAGAAAAGAGCAGCAGAGAAGAATTCATCGTGCCAACAAGATTAATTTCATATATACGGCAGCAGTCACAACTGTTGTGGCAGTGATTTTTGCAATCTGCTATCAGTATCTTAATCTGCAGACTGCCGTGAAAAATAATGCGGCACAGGTAGCTGAGCTGGAAGCAAAGTTAAACACATTAACTGCGGAAAATGATGAATTAGAGGTTGAAATTAATGCAGGAATAGACTATGATGCTATCTATGAAACAGCAGTAAACGAGCTTGGAATGGTATACCCTGAAAGAAGTCAGGTAATCCGTTATGAGGCAGGCGAGAGCGAATATGTAAAGCAGTATCAGGATATTCCGGGCAGCAAATAATATTAAACAGAGTACTTTGGAGAGTTTTTGATGGCAGAGAATAGCGATAATAGAGCAAAAAGGAATAAGTACAGAAGAAAAAAGGCAATGCTGAAAAGAGCCCATAAGAAAGCCGGCATTGCCTTTTGTGTTATTGCAGTTATGCTTTTGGTACTGGCAGGAAGAATAGCCATGATTAATTACAGTCATGGTGATACTTATTCTAAAGCGGTGCTTGATCATCAGTCTTATACATCTACTACAATTCCCAATAAAAGAGGTGAAATTCTTACCTCTAACGGGACAATACTTGCTTACAGCGAGAGAGTATATAATCTCATTTTTGATCCTAAGCTTGTTCTTTCCGATTCGGATTATAAAGAACCGACAATTAATGCGTTGGTTACATGTTTCGGGCTTGAGCGAAGCAATCTTGAGGAGATATTAAGAACTAAGCCCGACAGCCACTATGAGAAGCTTTTAAAAGAACTTACATCTGATGAGATTGCGGAATTTAAAGCATTGGTACAGGATACTAAGAATAACCCGAATATTAAGGGCGTGTGGTTTGAAGAATCTTACATCAGAAAATATCCATTTTCAACGCTTGCATGTGATGTTGTGGGGTTTGCAAGTGCAGCAAACGGAGGTGAATTGGGACTCGAAAGCTATTATGACGATGAACTGTCAGGAACAGACGGTGTTTCGTACAGCTATGTAGATGAGAATTTAGATGTACAGCAGACTAATAAGGACGCAGTAGACGGCAATAATATTATAACAACAATTGATTATAATGTTCAAAGTATTATTGAGAGAAAGATAGCGGAATATAATGAGGAAAGGCCGTCAAATGCAACGGCAGTTTTGGTTATGAATCCTAATAACGGAGAAGTGCTTGGCATGGCGAGTTATCCGTTTTTTGATTTAAACAATCCAAGAAGTCTTGAGGGAATCTACTCAGAAGAAGAATTGTCCGGAATGACTGATGAGCAGAAGTCAAATACAATGTATTCATTGTGGCGTAATTACTGCATTTCTCAGACTTATGAACCCGGTTCAACATTTAAGCCTTTTACGGTTGCGTCAGGTCTGGAAGAGGGTGTGACTCATGACGGGGATACATTTTATTGTGCAGGATTTGAGGCAATAGGAGGTTACACGATAAGATGTCATGTGTATAATAAAACGGGCTCACATGGAGAAATTTCACTTGAGCAGGGATTAATGCAGTCATGTAATCCTACCATGATGCAGATAGCTGCAAGACTGGGCGGCGTTAAGTTTGCACAGTATCAGAGGTTGTTTGGCTTTGGAAGTAAAACGGGTATAGACCTTCCGGCAGAGGAAAACGGTATTACAAAGAAATCTGACATGTCGGAAACTGACGTTGCAACAAATGCTTTCGGGCAGAATATCAATGTTACAATGATACAGATGGGAGCAGCATTTTGTTCATTGATTAACGGCGGAGATTATTATCAGCCGCATATTGTAAAGCGGATTGAAAAAGCATCGGGAGAGGTTGTTAAAAATTTTGAACCAACATTAGTCAGACAGACGGTAACAAGTTCGACATCAAAGCTTTTAAGACAGTATCTTAGGTCTACTGTAGATGAAGGACTTGCAAAGAAAGCGTCAGTGACCGGATATTCTATTGGAGGAAAAACAGGTACTGCACAAAAGGGAAACAGAAATGATTTGAAATGGGTTGTTTCGTTTATCGGCTGTGCACCGGCAGAGAATCCTCAGGTTATGATTTATGTGTTGCTTGATGAGCCTTATGAGACAACAGGAACTTCGGGAAGTACAGTAGATAATTTGCTTTTAGCACATGATATATTTGAAGAGCTGTTGCCGTATATGAATATTTTTAAAGATGTTCAGGCAGAACCGGTTGATACTACAGATAGTGAAGTAGAGGGAATGGTAGATATTGATATCCCTAATAATAATTCCGGCGAATAACAAAAACAAGTGTATAACTTCGGCTGTGCGTTAATAAAATGTAGTAACGCAGAGCCGGAGTTATTTATATGTTGAATTTTAAAGAAAAAATAAAAGAGGAAACAGTGAGGGATAAACGTTGGGAAATTATTCAAAAACGGAAGAATAACCCTATGGGAAGCCTGCACACAAGACATAGAAAGAAGGTGATGATTTGTGGAATCTGCGTGATTATGGCCATGGTTATGCTGATAGGAAGACTTGGATATGTTATGATTTTTCAGTCTGAGTATTATCTTGCAAGGGCTGACGAGCTGCATGAAAGGGAAAGAAGCATTAAAGCGTCAAGAGGAAGGATATTTGACACTAACGGAGTTGTGCTTGCCGATAATAAAACAGTATGTACAATCTCAGTTATTCACAGTCAGATAGAAGATAAAGAGCAGGTTATACAAATGCTTACCAAAGAACTTGGCATGGAGGAAGCTGATGTGCGGAAACGCGTGGAAAAAGTATCCTCTATTGAAAGAATAAAAACTAATGTGGACAAAGAGGTTGGAGATAAGATAAGAGAATATAATCTGGCAGGAGTAAAGGTTGATGAGGACTATAAAAGATATTATCCGTATGTCACGCTGGCATCAAGGGTGTTAGGCTTTACAGGCAGCGATAATCAGGGGATACTTGGATTGGAAGCAAAATATGAAGCATGTCTTTCGGGTACTAACGGTCAGATTCTTACTTTGACGGACGCATGGGGCGTAGAGCTTGAAGGTGCAGAAGAAAACCGTGACGAACCGGAGGCAGGAGATGATTTATATATAAGCATTGATTATAACATTCAGTCTTATGCACAGCAGCTTGCAGAGAGAACGTTAGAGGCAAAGGGTGCAAAAAGAGTTTCAATTATTGTGATGAATCCACAGAACGGTGAAATTCTTGCAATGGTTAACGCTCCTGAATATGACCTTAATAATCCGTATGAATTAAATTACGAGGTTACAGAGGAAGACAGCGGAAAGTCAAAAATGGATTTACTTAATAACATGTGGCGAAACTTCTGTATTAACGATACATATGAGCCGGGCTCCGTATTTAAAATGGTAACGGCAACAGCGGCTTTGGAGACAGGAGCAGCATCTTTGAGTGATTCCTATACCTGCGGCGGCAGTACGCGCGTGGGAGACAGAACAATACGCTGCCATAAGACGACAGGACACGGAACACAGACCTTTACCCAGACAGTCATGAATCCGTCTGTATACATTTGGAAAATGTTAGCTTATGTAAAAAAATTAGAATTAGAAAGAAGGAACCAAAGATGGTAAATTTTAGTAAAAAATGTAGAACCAGACTGAAAAAAAAGTCTGTAATAATAGTATTATCAGTTATTGCGCTGCTGCTTGTTATACTGGCGTTTGCGCTGGAAAGTAAAAGCAGTAAAAAACATGTCGAGGCTGCAGCCGGTGCGTCAGAGGAAGAAACACAGGAGCAGCCGGAAGAAAATGCATCTGCTGAGGAAACGACGGAAGCTGAGACAGAGAGTGAAACAAATAAGGAAGGAAGTTCACTTGCCGAGGTGACGACGGAAACTGAAAAGGAAAATGAAACAAAGTTGGAAGCTGTCTCAGGAAAGAAAAAGGTTTATTTAACATTTGATGACGGACCAAGTGCTAATACATCAAAGATACTTGATATTTTGGACGAGTATGGTGTAAAAGCAACGTTTTTTACTATATGTAATACAAGACCTAGAGATATTGAAAGCATGAACCGTATAATAGAAAGCGGAAATACAATAGCGATACATTCCGTATCACACGAATATTCACAGATATATGCTTCTCTGGACAGCTTTAAGGAAGATGTGCTTGGCATGCAGCAGTATATATATGACCATACGGGCTATGAGACATGGTTTTACAGATTTCCGGGAGGCTCAAGCAATAAAAAGGCAAAATGCGATATCGAGGAATGTAAGAACTTTTTGAAGGAAGAGGGATTTACATATTTTGACTGGAATGTGGATTCAGGCGATGCAAAATATAACAATGTCCCAAAAGAAGAAATTGTTGAAAATGTTCTTTCGGGAGTCGGTGATGGCGGTGAATACGTTGTGTTAATGCATGATGCGGCAGCAAAGTCAACTACCGTGGAGGCCCTTCCCGGAATTATTGAAGGCTTAAAGAAAAGAGGTTATGAGATTCTTCCTATCACTAAGGATACTAGACCGGTTCATCATTAAAGAAATAATACATGGGTTTCAGGCGAATATATCAAAAAACACCGCATAAAATGTAGAAAATATATTAAGGCGGTGTAAGTATGAGAATAAATTTACTGCCTGTAATGGCAGAGATACTTTGCAGGGAAAAATATATCACACAGGAGGAATTATTTCGTATAAAACAGCTTCTTAAGGAGAAATGCAATGCATGATGAGAGACTGCTTGAGGGGCTTGTGTGTGATATTTATAACCGCTGCTCTACTACGGAGGAAACGCAGAACAGAGCTATTGAAGTTCAGGCGGCGGAATCAAGGGAGCTGGTTGCCGGAATGGGAGGGATTCTGTATAAGCAGTATGTTGAGCAGGAAAGCGGAACAAGTACTAAAAAAAGAAGCCTGTACAGTGAATTGCTGGCTGATGTGTCAAGCGGAAGGATTGACTGCATTGTAGTTAAATCCATTGACCGCCTGATGCGAAATGCAGGCGACTGGCATGAATTTGTTAATCTTATTACAGTGAAAGGCGTGCGTCTGTATTTGTATCTCGAAAGAAAATTTTATGAGCCGGAGGACGCATTTCTTTCAGGAATTAAAGCACTGATAGCGGAGCAGTATTCCAGAGAATTAAGTCAGAAAGTAAATAATGCACATAAAAGGCGTCAAAGACTTGAGAATGGAAGACTTACACTTGTCTCACATGTATATGGATATGAAAAAAGACAGGACGAATTTATAGTAAATGAGACAGAAGCAGAATACATAAGGCAAATATATTGTATGTCTGCAAACGGCATCGGAAGCAGAAAAATTGCAAAAAAATTGTCAGAAACAGGCTTTAGAGGAAAAAGCGGCGGTGAAATAAGTGCTGTGACAATACGCAGAATTATACGAAATCCGCTATATATGGGAACGGTTGTCATGAATAAAACGCATTATGATTTTGAGCGGAAAAAGACAATCAAAAATCCCAAAGAAGAGTGGATATATCATAAGGGCAGAGTTCCGGCAATTGTCACGGAAGAGCTTTGGCAGGCCGCCAATAAAGAAATGGAAAAAAGAAAAACAACACAAAAGCATAAGGAAGAGGCTTGTGTTTTTCAGGAAAGCAGCCTGTCAGGGAAAATATACTGCGGTATCTGTAATAAGCCGTTTTACAGAAAAGTAAGTGCGTCAGGAGAATCGTTTTTTATATGCAGCGGACAGCAGCAGGGAAAATGTAAAAATACTATTGTATATGAAACTGAACTTGAGAATATGCTGAAAAATATAGTAACCGGCAGCTTAAAAATGCCTGATGAGAACGATTTATATGAGAAGCAGGAAGAAGTGCTGTATGAATTGTTAAAATGCGTATTAAAAGAGGACACTGGTATACAGGCAATATATATGCAAAAAGAAAAAGCGCTTGAGGATAAGAAGAAGCGGTTGCTGAATAAACTGGCTGATGAGATTATCAGCGACGGAGATTTTCAGCTTATGAACAAAGAGTTGGAAATACAGCGGCAGTTTCTGCAAAAAGAGATACGAAAAAGTCGGGAAGCACAAAATAATATTGATATACGTTTAAATACCATTAAACAGTTCATGACAAAAAAAGATACAAAAGAAAAAATATTTCGGTGTTACTGCTGTCGGCAGATACAAGGAATTGAGGTAAAACCAAAAGGAATTTTAAATATTTATCGTGCTGACATAGAGGAAAAGGTTCAGATGCAATATTTTCACAGGAACAAAAAGACATTGCAAAAAGAGACAAAGACGGAAGAACTTTATAATTATATAAAAGAAGCAGGTGAAATGACAACGGAACAGCTTTCAGAAAAATCGGGGCTGTCACACGGAAATGTACTTTTAAAGCTTAAGGAATTAAAGGGAAAAAGTGCAATATGCTTTGTAAGCCGGGGAAGAAATGGCGGATACTGGAAAATTTCTGATTAAAGGACAAATTAAACCGGGCAGACGGGAAGCAGGCATAAATAGCTGTAATCCGGCATTTATCGAATGGGGAAGGCGTGTCGGAACGGAACGGTTTTACCAGTATCTCGGCAAATTGGGAATACTCGGTAAAACAGGAATAGACCTTCCCGGTGAGGCTTCAACTATTATTCACAAAATAGAAAATGTGGGAGAAGTAGAGCTTGCAACGATGTCCTTTGGACAGTCATTTCAGATTACACCGATTACAATGCTTCGTGCGGCATCGGCTATCGTTAATGGAGGAAAACTTGTGACGCCACACTTTGGAGTTAAGACAGTCGGTAATAATGGGGAGACTGTGCAGGAATTTGCATATGAAATACAGGAAGATGCAATTACAGAAGAAACGAGCAGCACAATGAAAGATATTTTAAGACAGGTAGTAGAGGGAGGCGGCGGAAAAAATGCGTATATTGAGGGATTTTCAATAGGCGGAAAGACAGCGACTTCGCAGAAGCTGCCGAGAGGTTCGGGAAAATATATATCTTCCTTTGTCGGCTTTTCTACCGTTGATAATCCGCAGGTCATTGCGATGTGTCTTATTGATGAGCCACAGGGGGTATATTATGGAGGAACTATCGCTGCGCCTGTTATCAGGGAACTTTTTGAAAATATACTTCCATACCTTGAAATATGCGGTAATTGATAGTAAAATGAAATACAAACTGAAAATGGAAAACATGGAGGGTGAAATGGAACTTACAGGGAAACACGTTACGGTTGTAGGTACAGGAATAAGCGGAATAGGGGCTGTAAGCCTGTTAAATAAAGCCGGAGCTAAGGTTATATTATACGATGGCAATGATAAGTTAAACATAGAAGAAGTAAAGAAAAAATTAGGAACGTGTCAGGCAGAGGTTATACTTGGGGTGCTTGATAACAGTCTGGTTGAGTGGACTGATTTGCTGGTTATAAGTCCGGGAGTACCTATTGACAGTGATGTTGTAAAGGCATTTGAAAGAGAAGGTGTTCCTGTGTGGGGCGAGGTAGAGCTTGCCTACCACTACGATAAGGGAAAGGTTATAGCCATTACGGGAACAAACGGAAAGACAACTACAACGGCGCTTGTAGGCCAGATAGTAAAGTCTTATGAGGATAAGACGTTTGTTGTCGGAAATATCGGTAATTCATACACTAAAGAAGCTATGAATACGACTAATGATTCTTATACCGTTGCGGAAATAAGCAGCTTTCAGTTAGAGACGGTGCATAAGTTTCACCCTGTCGTAAGCGCAATCCTTAATATAACGCCTGACCATTTGAACAGACATTATACAATGGAGTGCTATGCCGGAACTAAAGAAAAGATTGCAATGAATCAGAATAAGAGGGATTTTTGTATTCTGAATTTTGATGACGATTATTTGAGGGACTTCGGTGAACGATGCGGAGCTTCAGTTATATGGTTTTCAAGATTTACAAGACCTGACAGAGGAGCATTCCTTGAGGGTGAAATTATCTGCTACACTGACGGAATGAATGTACAGAAGCTTCTTAATGTACATGAAATGAACTTAATAGGCGCCCACAACTATGAAAATGTAATGGCGGCAATATGTATAGCTAAGGCGGCAGGAATACCTGATGATATTATTATTAATGATGTGAAAAATTTTAAGGCGGTGGAACACCGAATTGAGTTCGTTGCCGAAAAAAACGGAGTTATTTATTATAATGATTCTAAGGGAACAAATCCTGAGGCAGCAGTAAAGGCAATAGAGGCAATGAGCAGACCGACGATTCTTATAGGCGGAGGTTATGACAAAGGCTCAGAGTTTGATATGTACGTCAAGGCATTTGAGGGCAAGGTAAAACTTTTGGTGCTGCTCGGACAGACGAGTGACAAAATCGAGGCAACGGCACATAAATACGGATTTACAAATATTATTAAAGCAGAGTCTCTAAAAGAGGTAGTTGATATATGTGCGAGAGAGGCTGTCAGCGGAGATGCCGTATTATTGTCACCGGCATGTGCAAGCTGGGGAATGTTTGACAATTA
>JAGAJD010000241.1 GCA_017626275.1 Lachnospira sp. | reverse complement strand
GGTGCAGAAAAATATAACAGGGTAAAGAAAGCCTTTAAATTTATGGTGCTCTTCAGTATGAGTATCATGCTTATAACGGGAATAATCGGATTTGTTTTTGCAGAACCTATTATCAGGCAGTTCCGTGATGATCCTGAAGTCGTAACTATCGGTGTTAAGGCTCTCAGGCTTACTGTTCCTTCACTGCTTATACTGCCGATTGCAACCGGGGCAAACATGCTGTGCCAGAGTATAGGAAAAGCTAAACACGCATCGTTTCTTGCAAGTACAAGAAGCGGCCTTTTCTACATACCTGTAATGATAATTGCAAGTAAGGCTGCGGGGCTTACAGGAATACAGATGTCACAGATTATTGCAGATTTACTTTCTGTATGTGCAACAATACCAATCTTATTTCAGGTATTTAAAGAGTTTCCTCAAAAATAACCGTATAAAGGAGAAAAAAGTCATGGAAATTGAACGTAAATATCTTATATCAGAATTGCCGGATAATCTTTCGTCTTATCCGTACAGACTTATTGAACAGGGATATCTTTCAACTGCTCCCGTTGTAAGGGTGCGAAAAGATAATGATTCCTAATATCTTACCTATAAAGGCGGCGGAATGATGGCAAGAGAAGAATATAATCTTCCTCTTACTAAAGAATCATATGAACATCTTCTTAAAAAAGCTGACGGCAATATAATAACAAAAAAACGTTATGAAATTCCTGACGGCACAGGAAAAACTATTGAGCTTGATATTTTTGAGGGTGTATTTGAGGGAACAATTCTTGCTGAAGTTGAATTTAATTCAATTGACGAGGCAAACAGCTATACTCCGCCCTCATGGTTTATCAAAGATGTCACTATGGATATAGAATACCATAACAGCTACATGAGCAGAAAGGTTTTATAAATACAATGAACAGATTATTTAGTACTAATGAGTTAAAGAATTTTTTAAAACACATACTTTCAATACTGTCAGTATTTTTTAAATGGCTTATATGTTCCGTTGCTTCCGGCGTGATAATCGGACTTATTGGAACAGGCTTCCACGTACTTTTGGACTTCGCCACACAGTATAGGACAAACTATTCTTTTCTTTTATTTTTGCTTCCTATTGCTGGTCTTTTTATCGTATTTATGTATGATAAGGCAGGTGAAGCAAATAATACAGGAACTAACCTTATTATCACGGCAGTACAGTCCGATGATAAGGTTCCTGTTTATATAACGCCGTTAATAATTATATCCACTTTACTTACTCACCTTTGCGGCGGTTCTGCCGGTCGTGAGGGTGCTGCCCTTCAGGTAGGCGGCTCTATCGGCAACTTTCTTTCAAAGGTATTTCACTTTGATGAAAAGGATACCAAGATTATGATTATGTGCGGCATGAGTGCATGTTTTTCGGCACTTTTCGGTACTCCGATAGCAGCAGCTATTTTTTCCATGGAGTTTATCAGCGTAGGCATTATGTATTACGCCGCCTTAGTTCCATGCGTTGTATCGGCGCTGACTGCACAGGGAATTGCAAAATACTTTAACGCTGCGCAAACACATTTTACGGTTGGTGAAGTTCCTGACTTTAACCTGCTTACAGGAGGAAAATTTGTATTGGCAGCCATAATTTTTGCTGTCGTAAGTATTCTTTTCTGCTTTACATTACATAAATCGGCAAAATTGTATCAGAAATGTTTTTCCAATCCATATATCCGTATCGCCGCTGCCGGACTTATCGTAATCGCACTGCGATATATTTTAGGCACAACCGACTACTTGGGTGCAGGAACTCCTGTTATTATTCAGAGTTTTACAACACGCTGTATGTGGTATGTATTTCTGCTGAAAATCATTTTTACGGCAGCAACGCTTGGCGGAGGCTTTAAGGGCGGTGAAATTGTTCCGACACTTTTTATCGGTGCTGCTCTTGGAAGCTTTTTATCCGGCATTTTCGGACTTCCTGTCGGTTTATGTGCCGCCTGCGGCATGGTCAGCCTATTCTGCGGAGTTACAAACTGCCCTATTACGTCACTGATTCTTGCCATTGAAATGTTTGACATGGCAGGCATGAAATATTGTATCCTCTGTATAGCAGTAAGCTATCTGCTCTCAGGTTATTACAGTCTGTACAACAGTCAGAAAATCATGTATTCAAAGTATCGCACAGAGTATATTAACAGACATACACATTAAAAAATAAACCGCCCCCAAAAGTCAGATTTTAAGTCTGGCTTTTGAGAACGGTTTTTTTATATCATCATATTAATTGATATAAAAATCATCTCCCGGCATTGCACCGCCTATTGAAGCAGGATTCTCGTCATAAAGCACCTTTAAATACTTAGCGACTTTATTTTTCATCTCGCTTCCCTTTATAAATGTAATATTACAGTCAGGAATTGCCTTTTTAGCTACTGCCGCTTTGAAAATATCAAATTCCTCAACAAGCTGTGCTGCCTCGTCCACATTTGCATTAACATATGAGGCAGATTTCTCATACTCTTTTATAAAAGTATCTGCGACAGCCTTGTTATTGTTATAATACTCTGTATTTACAACTACTACACCTGTTACTACCGTACTGTCAGAGCCGTTTAACTTTTCCCACTCCTTTGTGACATCAAGAGCAACACGTACATTTTCATTATTCATTAATACTGTTGTAACATACGGCTGCGGAAGCATTGCAACAATATCCTCTGAACCTGCTTTTGCAAGAAGTGCTGCTACCTCTGCTGCTTCTGACTTAAATTCTATTGTAACATCTTTGTCAGGGTTAATTCCTGCAGACTTTAAAAGGTAACGCAGCGTATATTCAGGTGTTGTGCCTTTTCCTGTCGCATAAATTGTCTTACCCTTTAAATCTTCAACCGACTGTACCGATTTTCCCGTATCAAGTATGTACAGTACACCAAGCGTATTAATTCCGAGAATCTTTATTTTGCCTCCGCTCTTATTGTAAAGAGCCGCGGCCGCATTACACGGCATTGCGGCAAACTGCACATTTCCCTTTATCAACTCAGCAGTAAATTCATCTGCCGCAGCCGCTATCTGAAATTCGTAGTTATTGTCTGCCTTTCCCTCTTTTGCGTTTTTCATAACCTGAATCATGCCGATGGCTGTCGGTCCTTTAAGAGCAGCAACCTTTACATCAGCTTTTACCGCAGCCTGCGTACTCTCAGCACTTGTACTCTCCGTCTGCACAGCTCCTGCATTTTTAGTTCCACACGCTGAAAGTGTCATAACAATAAGCACTAAACTAAGAATGACTGAAATTTTTCCAAACATTTTTTTCATAATAAATACTTTCCTTTCGTAATAAAATTTACTTTGTAACACACCATTCCTGCACAACAAACTGAAGTGAACGATTCCCATTATACTCATTAATATCAGGATAATAAACAATAGAAATCTTCTGTCCATATAACGGCATACGCATTTCATCTGCCTTAAACTGAATAGCTTCAACAAGATGACCGTCTGCGCTTTCCAACTGCATTTTTAAAACATTTCTGTTCTTTCCTATAATATTAGCTGAACGCACTGTAAGATTCTTATCAGCAAATACAGGTTTTTCATTGCCTTTTCCAAACGGCTCAAGCACATGAAGCTGTTCCACAAGCTGCATACCGACATAGCTTACAGGCATTGGTACATCTATCCATATAACAGGTGTGAGTTCTTTTTCGGTCAAAGTCTGGTTGGCGTTGAGCTGTTTTCTGAAAATATCAATATTTTCTTTTGGAAGTGACAGACCTGCCGCCATAGGGTGTCCGCCAAACTTTGTTAAAAGATTTCCGCATTTTGAAATTTCCTCAAACATGTTATAGCCTTCAATAGAACGTCCCGAACCCTTAGCGCCTTCACTTGCATCAGTAATTACTATTACCGGCTTATAAAAATGTTCCCTTAATCTGCCTGCTATAATTCCTGCCACGCTCTCATGGCACTCAGGCAAATATACGACAAGCACTTTATCCTCCGAAAGCTCTGTTTCTTCAACAAGCCGGGCAGCCCGCTTTGCCTCCGTATCCGTGAGATTCTTTCTCTCTTCATTTAATTCACGAAGTTCCTCCGCCATAATATGTGCATCTGCAGGATTATCGCACAGTAAAAGCTCAATCGCTCGCTTTGCTGTATCAAGTCTGCCACTCGCATTAAGGCATGGTCCTATAATAAATCCAATATGATATGCTGTCAAATGAATAATATCAAGCTTACAGCTTTCAGTAAGCGCCCTGATTCCCATATTCTTTGTCGTCGCAAGCGATTGCAGTCCATTCTTAACAATCACCCTGTTTTCGTCCTTTAAATCCACCACATCGCCCACAGTCGCAATCGCCATAAGCTCAGAATATTCCTTCAAATCTGATTTATCAAGACCACATTTATCATACAGAACCTGTACAAGCTTAAATGCAACTGCCGCTCCGCATATTTTATCAAACGGATAAT
>JAGAJD010000240.1 GCA_017626275.1 Lachnospira sp. | reverse complement strand
CGGCAATATCACATCTTTTAAGAATTCAAAATGCTCAGCTTCTCTCATAAAATATGTATGGTTTGTTGTCAGAATATTGATAAGATTCTGTGCTTCCTGTCCGGTATAATCATTCTCAACCTTATCCATATATTCATCATAACTTCTATATCCGTTAGTTTCTAAATAATTATCAAGCCGCCCTGCAACCATAACTTTTTTATTGTGCAGATTAATCCCGTATCGCATTGCGGTATACTTAACAATTCTTGCAAATTCACTATCTGTCATAACAATCTCCATTCCGGAATGCAGTTTTCCGAAAATGCTCCGGTAAATTTACTGAGACGGTTTTCTTAACTGCTTTTCTATCTTAAAAAATATATCCAGTATGTACGGGTCAAATTTTTTCCCACTGCCATTTTTCATGTATTGTTCTGCTTCCTCCCTTGTATATGCCTTTCTATAACATCTCGCTGACAAAATACTGTCATAAACATCTACTATTTTGACAATCCGTGCACTCAGCGGAATACGTTCACCTTGAAACCCATCAGGATAACCGCTGCCATCCCAATTCTCATGGTGACTTCTCACAACATCTGCCGCCAGTTTTATGAACGGATTGTTATCTATATCAGGATAAGCAGCTTTTATTATATCATATCCTCCGTCTGTATGATGCTTTATTATCTCCCATTCTACCGGTGTAAGCTTTTCAGGCTTCTCAAGTATTTCTTTTGGAACCTTAAGCTTTCCGATATCATGTACCATACCGGCAAGCTCCACAGCCTCAATAAACGATTTAGATATATCATTTTCATACTTATCCGTAAAATTCAATGCCTGAGTAAGAAGCCTCGCATTGTAGGAAACATTTTCCAGATGATCTGCCATTCCTGTATCATTTTCTCTCTCGGAAAGCTTTGCCAATGCCTTTAAAAGACGTTTTTGTTCTTCCTCAAACTTATTAGCCTGCTCACCGACAATAATACTTAACCGCCTTTTGCTGTCCTCTAACTCTCTCTGCATTCTGTACATTTTAAGATGTGTGTTCACACGCATTACAACTTCTCCGTAATCGAACGGTTTGCTGATAAAATCTACCGCTCCAAGATTAAAAGCCTTCATTCTGTCATTAAGCTCATTTGCGGCAGACACAAAAATAACAGGGATATCTCTTGTGAGCGGATTATTTTTGAGCAGCTCACAAAACTGATATCCATTAATATCAGGCATTACTATATCAAGAAGAATAAGCTGTGGCATTGTCTGTTCCATAAGCTTTACTGCCTCATTAACTCCCGTTGCCGTTATTCCGATATACCCGATTTTTTCAACCATTTTTTTAAGAAGCCTTGCATTAACTTCAACATCGTCAACAATCAGAATCGCCGGCGTTTTATCTTTTTTTTGTTCCATATCAACCATATACTCCACCGTTTTTAATCCCCTTAAATAACATTCTGATTCATATTTTCCAAATCATCTCTAATTTCATATGAGTATTTTATTGCCTTTTCATAATCTTCTTTTCTGACTGACATCAGAAGTCTGAAGCTTTTACTTTTCACTTCCTGCTCTGCACCACTGCAGAGACTTTTTACATTCTCTGCAAAATCCTCTGCCTTCTGCCAGTTTTCCATTTCTATACAAAGAATCAGTTTCTCGATACTGCCCGCAAGCTCTCTTTTGTTCTCCTGACTTCCGAAAAGATATATCAACTCTGTCTCTTCCTTAGCAGCTACAACGAGCGAATGATTCTTAAGACTCTCTATACTGAAATTGCTCATGCTCACAGGCTCATCTATTGCCTCGTCTTCTTCAACACCTACTCTTATTGAAAATGTAAACGTGCTTCCCTTACCTTTTTCACTCTCAACTTCGATATTGCCGTGCATCTGTTCTACAAGCTGTTTTGTAACATAAAGCCCAAGTCCTGTTCCACCGTACTTTCTTGTGATAGAACTGTCCGCCTGTGAAAAGCTCTTAAACAGCTTCTGCTTATCTTCCTCGCTCATTCCGATACCCGTATCCGTCACCAGAAAAGTAAGCTCTACTTTATCCTCTCTTTGGTGTGTCTTATATACCTCTAATGTAACGTAGCCCACCGATGTGAATTTAAGTGCATTAGACAATATATTATTTAAAATCTGTGTAATCCTGAGTTCATCACCGATTACAGTCTCAGGAATATCATCTGACACAAACGAATTAAAACGGATTCCCTTTTCATTTGCAATAACACTGCTTGTTTCCATAGCATGCTGAACACACGCCCTGAAATTAAAAGGCTTTTCACAGATTTCAAATTTTCCGGCTTCCATCTTTGAAAAGTCCAAAAGATTATTGATAATCTTTTCCATATTCCCGCAGCATTGCATGATAATATTCATTATATATTTTCTTTTACTGTCAGTTTCCGTATCCATAAGGTTCTTCATATGCCCTTTGATACCGTTGACGGGAGTCCGCAACTCATGTGTGATATTGGCGACAAATTCATCTCTGGCATGAAGTGCCTCCTTCATATCCTCTTCGGCTTTCTTAAGCGTCTTGATTGCATCTTCTTCATTCTGCATATTATACCCTGCCGCCACATTGATATCTTCAATATCTTCAAAAGACATCTTAGAAAAGCGTACAGCTATCGGAAAGCATGTATTATTCTTCCTGTAAGCAACCGTTTTAATAAGTCTGCCGTTCATGGCATTGACAAATTCATCGTAACTGCTCTCTCCATCAAAAAGTACAGCAAAAATATCGGTTATCATTACTTCATCATTATTAAACTGTAAATCTTCCCTGCCAATCTTATTAATTAACCGCACCACTCCCTTATTATCAAATGCAATGATAATTCCAAGATTATTTTCCAAAAGTGAAGCCATAGTCATATTCTTCATAAGTCTTTCTCCAACAGCTTATATATTCAGCCAAAATACTTTAAACCCCAACGAAACCACAAAATTTATGAATTAATTATACAATATTTGGTATTTTATAGCAATATCTAATTATAATTATGCAATTCATTTTTTGCATGACAACTTATTATTTGATTATATGTATTATTTATGTTAAACTACTGTAAAATATATCCGCCTATACAGCAGAAAGGATTAATATGAATATAGCAGTTGTGGGTGCAGGGTATGTAGGTTTATCTAACGCAATACTGCTTGCCCGGTACAATGAAGTTTATCTTATTGATATTTTGCAGGAAAAGACAGACCTGATTAATAACAGAATATCGCCGCTTGCCGACGCAGAAATCGAAGATTATCTGTCCAACCGTCCATTACAGCTTACAGCTCTTACCGACGGTCTTTCTGTTTATAAAAATGTTGATTATGTAATAATATGCACACCAACTAATTACGACTCAAAGAAAAATTATTTTGATACAAGCTCCGTAGAACATGTTGTTTCAGATATTATTTCCGTTAATACCGATGCGGTTATTGTTATAAAATCCACAGTTCCTGTCGGTTTCACAGAGGATTTAATTGCCAAAACAGGCTATGAAAAAATTTTATTTTCACCGGAATTTCTAAGAGAGGGACGAGCACTGTATGACAATCTCTATCCAAGCCGAATTATTGTCGGCACGCATTTAGACAATGAACAGTTGGTGGCTAAAGCACATACATTTGCAGATTTATTGTGTCAGGGAGCAATTAAAGAAGATATTCCTGTTTTATACACCAATATCACCGAAGCGGAATCAATAAAATTATTTGCAAATACTTATCTTGCACTGCGCATTTCCTTTTTTAACGAGCTTGATACATTTGCAGATGTACGCGGACTTGATACTAAACAGATTATCGAAGGCATAGGATTAGACCCAAGAATCGGCTCTTACTATAACAATCCTTCTTTCGGCTACGGCGGCTACTGTCTTCCAAAGGATACAAAGCAGCTCGTTGCCAACTATAATAATGTTCCTAACAATATTATGTCAGCTATTGTTGCAGCCAACAGTACACGAAAGGATTTTATTGCAGAACGTATTTTGGAAATGGAGCCTGAAACTGTCGGATTATTCAGATTAGCAATGAAAACCAATTCCGAT
>JAGAJD010000239.1 GCA_017626275.1 Lachnospira sp. | reverse complement strand
CGCCGGTGTCGCACCTCTTGCCGGAACAATAAGCTGCACATGATTAGTCTTTAAAAGCTGAAAAATCGGTTCCCAAATATAAATATCCTTTGCCGCACCGAACGGATTATCAATAAAAATTGTTTTTCCGATTACGGACTGTTCTGACTTCATCGTATAAACGCTTGAAATATAGTTTACAACGGCAATGAAAAACTGGATATAAATACCCTGTGACTGACCTGTTGAACCAACAGCTTCCTCATACCTTAAATATCTGCTCTGATCCTTGATACGCTCTCTTTTATACAGATTTACCCTGATTAAATTCATATCTGTTACAATTACGGAAAAAAGACGCTTCCATGTAAGCCTGTTTCGTATATATTTAAGCCTGTCCTGCTCGCTCTCAAAGCTTTCCGCCATCATAACAGTCTCATCAATATATGAAGACATGCGTTCCTTATATTCCTCTTCTTTCACATAAGGTATTTTAAGACCTATCATGGAAATCTTTTCATTATCCATCGTAATACATGACATCTTCGGCAGCCTGTCAAGCTCCGTCTTGATATTGCAGCAGGTCTGTATACAGCGGCTCTCAAAATTTTCCTTAATCCGCTCCATATCTTCGATACCTCTGCCTATGCGCTCTTTTTCAAGCCCGATAAAGGTATTCGTCTCCCTGATATGCTCTGCAAGTTGCTTCGTCTGTTCTATATCTGACGGAACATTTACCGACAAACGCACCTCCTCTGCCAGTTCCCCGGCATCAAAGCTTTTAAGCTGCTCTATCAGTTTTTCCTTTTTCTTTGCAAATTCCTCAAGCTTTCTAAATTCAAGCCTGCACAGCCTGTCAAATTCCTTCTGAACCTTTTCATAACCGGTAAGCGCTGTTGTTTCGGAAATTTTTAGGTTTTCCACATGCTGCGGAACTTCAAGACCTGCTTTTTCCACAATTCTTTCGAGGTCTTTTTCCATAACTATAAAATCCTGCAGCAGCTTTGCCGCATCACGCGACTTACCTTTAAGTTCTTCAAGCTGCCCTGCTATATGCTTTATCTGCTGTTTATGCTGCAAAATAAACTGTTCAGGATTTTCACATACAAACGCTTCGTAACTGCCGTAATTTTCCTCAATGCGGCTTATTCCGTGAGCAATACTTCCCTCAAGGCGGTTCATAAGTCCATTCTGCGCTTCAAGTTCACCGTCGATCTCTGACAGACTTAAATTCACCTTATCCAGTTCCCTTTTAAGCTCCGCCTCTCTGCCGTAAAGCGTTTCACACGCTCCGCTGCTTACACGCTCCGCAATCTCTTCTATTGTAAAATGCTTTTGCAAAATGTTTTTTCTGCACTTATCCATGGCAATAAGGTACTGCTTTAACAACGCTTCTTTATCCTGCGTATCTGCATTTTTCCCGTCTATCGCCATTTTTAATCCGGCAAATCTGCTCTCAAGCTCAGATATATCCTGACCGGAATACGCTTGTCCTTCAAACTTTTCATCACAGTATGGCTCATAAATCTGCCTGTCTTTTCTTAACTGCAAAAGAGCTTTCTGTGTCTGCTCCGCCTGACTTCTTACAGTTTCAAATCTTTGTACTGCTTCATTTTTCTTCTGATTAAGGCAAAGCAGTTCATCTGCTGCCTCGCTTAAATCTTCTGAAATCTGCCTTTTTTCTTTATAGATTTCCTTAATCTGCTCCGAAAGCTGTTCTGTTTCTTTAAGTAAGCTCTCCTGTTCCCTGTAATCCTGAATTGCCCTCCGAATATCTTTTAAGCGCTGTGAAATCTCTATCTCCTCTTTTTGCAGGACGTCAATACATTCTCTGCTGTCACTGACCTGATTTGAAAGCTCTTTAGCTTCAGCTTCCAATTCACGCAGTCTTTCAGGCTTTGCTTCATCTAAAGTTCCAACACAGCGCTGTGCCTGAATATAATCGTTCCATACAACCGTCTTTCTGTCCGACAGTCTTTTAAGCTTATTTTCTGTATTCTCAAGTTCTTCCCCGGCAAGCTCCGCCTCATGTCTGCGCTTCGCCTCGTCCTTTAAAAATGCAAGACTTTTCCTTACAAATACCTCTCCGCTTAAATCATGTCCCACACTCATATCATCAAGCAATATTTCTGCACTTATAACAGGAATTACATAGCCGCTTCGTCCGAAATCCTCAAGCACCTTATCCTGCTGAAGCCTTGTAAAATCGCCATTAATAACAAACGAATGTTCTATATAAGGAAATTTCTCTGCCAGTTCATTTCTTTTTTCCTCCGGCAGCGCTGCAAGCCACTTCTGCCCTTCTTTAACGTCATCGCCGTAACGGTCGGTAAGATACTGTTTTACCTTCACACGGAATGCGTCTGTCTCTGCAAATACTCCCTGCTTCGTATTTGCGATAAACTGCGCAAGGCTCATGCTTTCCTGCTGCAGAGAAAGACTTTCAAGCTCCATTTTCCTGTAATTTTCAAGAATTACAGACGCAATTTTCCCTGTATCATTTTCAGCATATACATTTTTTAACTTTTCAAGCTGCTGCTCTGCCTGCTGACAAATTTCAAGCTTTCCCCTGTATTCTTCAAGCTTATTTTTGCAATGCGCCTCACGCACCTTTAAAGCCTCAAGCTTTCCGCTTTCAAGGCGCAGATTTTCCCCTGTGACCGAAAGCCTTTTTTCACAGCCTTCCGCATCACTTACCGCCGCCGCATGGTTTCTCTGACATTCCGAGAGTTCCTCCGAAACCTTTTCAATGACAAGCAGTCCCGACCTCTCCATAAGAGCTGCCGCACGTTCTTCTTTTTCCTCAATATTCTTTGTTACAAATTCAAGGCGGTTTTTCTGTGTATTTTCATACTCACGCTTCCTGTCATATTCCGCCTCAGCGTCAGCAGCCGCCTGTGCCGCCATGTCAGCCTCTGCCTTAAGCCTTTCGGAATCATTTATAAGCTTATCCTCTTTTTCAAGCATTAAGCTTTTTACGGCATTTGCAATCCCCGTAAGCTCTGCCGCCAGCTCCTCATTTCCTCTCGATCTCTGCCCTATTGCAGTCTTAAGCTCCTGCTCAAGCTTTTCATAGGAGCGATATTCACGGTACTCCTCTGCCGCCTCCATCAAATCAAGCCTGCCCGTAAGCTCTGCCTTCTGTTCATTTAAACTGTTTTTAACAGTCTCATTTGCCGCAATAAGCTCCTGAACATTTTTAAGCGAATTTTCCTCACTTATAACCTCTGCCGTCCGTACCAGCATCTGTTCGTGTACATTTTCCGCCTCTAAACGCTTCTTTTCTTCTTCCCTGTGCGCCTCCTCTTTACGGTACTCCGAAAGACGAACCTTGCAGGCAATAAGCATATCATAAAGCTGCCCCTTTAACTGCTCCTTTTCCTCATACAAATGGGTATATCCGCTGACATACTCCGCAAATTCCTCCATGACCGCAGTCTGTCTGTCATAATTGGTAATCTGCGCCTGTTTTCTTGACAACTGCACAAGCTTTTCCTTAATGTCCATTAAGGTCTGTGCCATCACGCTCTCATCATTTTTATCCGAATCGCCCTCTGACATTCTGTTATAAAATGCTTTCTGAATAATCTCCTCGATTAAAAGGTCCTCGACAACCTTGCGGCTTGTCTTATAATTAGTCTCAAAATAAGTTCTTACATGTCCTTCCGTCTTATTAATCCCGCGAATCATTTCCCATTCGCTCTCATACAGACCGTACTGACTGATAAAATGCTGATACTCGCCCTTACGGTCAAATATTTTTACGGATACATTAAAATCCTTTTTCTCAAGCTCTCTTAAATAATCCTTAAGCCCCTGATAAGTAATCCTCTCTCCGTTTACGGTAAGCGGCAGATTTTTTATATCGTTATCGCCAAATTCTCTGTAAAAAATGCAGTAATTAAAATACTCAACACCTGAATGTTCACCCGAATGTTTTTCTGCATCTCCTGCCTTTCTTGCACAAAATCCGGTCGTCATATATTTATAATTGTCCTTCTGATAGCAGGAATCGAGCTTCCACTCGACAAGAGAATGAATAACCGTATTGCCGCTTCCCTGCCTGAACAGCTTTTCAATCGGCTGTTTCTCATCTAATGTGCAGTTCGGAATGACATTCTGCAGAAGAAGAAGCATTAAAAGGCTCTTTCCACCGCCGTTTGCCAAGTCATAGAGTGTATTACGGCAGTTAAAGCGCATCATAAAATCATCATAATACTGTGTGCCGAAATTGTATTTTACATTATTCACCCTGATTCTGTTTATCTGCGGCATATACGTCCTCCTTTGCCTCATCACCTAAAAGCTGTGCCATTCTTCCTTTTGAGTTATCAAAATTTGAGTCGTCAAAATAATTCTCAATCAATGCCTTAAAACGGTCTGTCGGATAATACCGGTTCTCATTTTCCTTTAAAAGCTTCTGGCTCACCAGAAAATTACACGTAAGCTTTACAAATCCCGATTTGGAATTTCTGGCTGCACGAAGCTCTGCGCTGTCAGCGGTGACTGTCGGAAGTTCGTCCCAGCTAAGCGCAATCTGTCTGAAGCTGTTCTCCTCAACTTCATTCAGAACAAATCCCGTTTTTCTGTCTATCATTCCCGATGTCGTCTCGTCTGTCTTTTTGATGATATCTTCTGCTCTTACAAATTCTGCATAGGTGGTACTTAAGGTATCGGTATAGAATTCCATGATAATATTGTAGATAATAAAATACACAAGATATAATTCCTTATTAAGACGCAGCCCAAGCTCTTTTCTTAATTCTTCATTGCTGTAACCGAATACGCTGTGCTGCTCCTTCGGTGCTGCAAACAGGGAATTATTGTACTCATACACTGATAAATTCATTTTCTTTAAACACATAATAACTATGTCATATACTTCCGGATTTGTGTTGTATTCCTGATAGAGTGCGGCATTTGCGCCACGTTCCGAAACATCTTCGCCCGCAACCAGCACTGACACAATATCCAACGCTTTTTCTAAATTTCTGGTTTCCATATCAATCCTCTATTCTGCAATGTAAAACATCAGTTCCGACTGCTCCTGACTGCTATCCCCATCTGACTGTCCGTCACGGGCAGCATTTTCCTCCTGCACCGCAGGCTGTACACAGAACGTAATTTTGTCAGCCTCCGCAAATGTATCCGTAAGGATTTCATCTAAGAAGCTCTCTTTATTTTCCGTTCCGCCAATCGTATAACGCTGTTTCTGGCAAAGGTTTACAAAAAATGAATAATAGTCCGCATTTTTCAAGATTTCAGGCGAATACATACGGCTCATCGCCTCACCAAACTCTGAGAGCGTAAAACGCTTTTTCTTTTTAAATGCAGCAAGCAGATTTCGCATTATAAATGTATAATTTTCTTTAATTCTCTGCTCCTCAAGCTCATCTTCAAATACGATTTCCTCTTGTTTTCTGCTTCCCGATTTTTCTGCCTTCTCCTGCTTAACAGGCTTAACGGTCAATGCTTCGTCTATTGCCGGTAACGCAAAATGCTTTCTTTTATTCGGCATAAACAGCGGAGTAAGCAGTGTGACAAGCAAATCCGCATTTCCTTTATTCACCATATCATTTAAAAGCGTTCCGAAATCCGTGTGACTGCGCAAACGTCCTAATTTTGCACGCACTATCGCCTCATCTGTCATCTTCTGCATATCGGTGCATGCCTTTAACAGTTCGCCATGTCTTCCCATTGCCACCTTTAACTGGTTATCAAGCTCATAAATTTCATTCATCGTGCGGTAATAGCTCTCACTCGTGCTTTCAACAGCTTCCATCTTTAAATATGCCGCCTCAATAAGCTCCTTATTTTTCTTAAAAAGCTTTTCTTCCTCCGCAAACCAGCACATTCCCGTACTTACAAATTCTTCATATGCGTCTATTCCCGCAAATATATCCTTTGAGAGCGTATCCATAACTTCGTTTTTCTTGAGCTGCAGCCTTGAAACTTCATCATTAATACGTGCAATTACCTCCGTACCGCCCTTAAAGTTCTGTGCCTGTATCATTTTTTCGAGAAGAAGCTGCTGTACGCTTATTCTGCTCTCGTCCTTAATCTCTTTCGTGTCAAGATAAAACTCTATCGCATCGGAGCTTATCGAATACCATACCGTTGACTCACGTATGCTGCTCTCTATTATCTTCATTCGTGAAACACGTTTTTTCTTTTCAACCGGGTCATAATATGTAAATTCAAACGGTCTGCCGTCATTTTTCAGCTTATCGAATATGTAGTCGGCAATTTCCTTATACTCTTCCCCCGAAAGCTCCAAATCAAAATCATGCCTTAAAAGCTCTGATATAAATTCAAGATATTCGGGATATATAACTTCTTTTTCTTTAAAATTATTTTCCTCAATAAAAAAGCGCAGAACTGCCATAACGATATATCCCATGTCAAGCATTTCGTACCTGCCCTCTTTAAACTGGGCAAACGATACATCAATCAGCTTAAAAAACGGATAATATTTTTTTAGATTAAACATTCGCTCTTTATGGTCTGTGATAATATCATTTCGCATGACTTTCTCCCGTTCTGCCTTTCTACAATTCAGTTCTTCCGTCTAAAGCACGAAGCAGCGTAACCTCGTCAATATACTCCAAATCTCCGCCCACAGGAACGCCGCTCGCAATTCTTGTCACCTTGATTCCTGTCGGTTTAATCAGGCGGCTTATATACATCGCCGTTGTCTCGCCCTCAAGACTTGAGTTGGTCGCAATAATGACCTCATTTACATCGCCCTCAAGACGCTTCATAAGCTCCTTTAACCGGATATCGGCAGGACCAATGCCAAGCATTGGGCTTATCGCACCGTGAAGCACATGATATACGCCCTCGTATTTTCCCGTCTTTTCATATGCCGCCATATCCCTTGTATGCTCAACTACCATAATCGTGCTATGATCTCTCTTCGGATTGGCACAAATCGGACAGATTTCATCGTCCGTCAGCGTAAAACACTCACGGCAGTATTTTATATGCGCCTTTGCCTCGGTCATGGCTGACGCAAGCCCTGCCACCTCTTCCTCCGGCATGTTAATAATGTGAAATGCCAGGCGCTGGGCGCTCTTTGCCCCAACCCCTGGTAATCTCGACAGTTGTTCTATTAATTTATTAATATGACCACTGTAAATGTCCATTAGAACAGGCCTCCTGTAAGTCCTGAAAGCCCTCCTGTAATCTTAGACATCTGTGCCTGTGACTCCTCTTCACATTTACGAAGTGCCTCGTTTGTAGCTGCCATAATTAAATCCTCAAGCATTTCCACATCGTCCGGGTCAACTGCTTCCGGGTCAATCTTAACCTTAGTTACCTCTCTTTTTCCCGTAACCGTTACTTCCACAACACCACCGCCTGCTGCCGCAGTAAATTCCTTTGCTTCAAGCTCTGCCTGCTGTGTCTCCATCTGCTTCTGCATTCTCTGCGCCTGCTTCATCAGATTATTCATATTTCCCGGCATACCTCCCGGAAATCCGCCTCTCTTAGCCATTAGATAAACTCCTCCTTATCATCTACTTCTATATCCATATTAACTGATTCTCTGATATCTGTAAATCTATTTTGAAAATCTTCTCCGTCTTCTAGCTTAGTCACCATAAGATTCACATGAATCCCTGTGCGTTCCTCAATTATATTTACAAGCTCCTCTTTATCCTCTTCCCTCTCAAACAAATTATATGCCGTAGGTGAAGAAAACATCAGTTCAAGACTTCTGCCGTCCTCTGCGAGCGTCACATTTGACTTTAACAAATGTGTCCTCTTTAGCGGGTCATCTATTGAATGTACTATGCTGTCCCACTGGGCTGCAAGCTGCTTAATATCCTCCGGAAGCGCCTCTATCACTCGTTTTTTTTGCTGCTCCTCTGCATTTCCTGCCATGTCATATGCTCCTGCCGGATACCCCTGCGGTATAACACCTATAGCTCCGCTTTTCAGCTTTTCAAGTGTATCCTGCATTTCCTGCTCTAACAGTGTCACGCGGCTTATAATGTCTCCAAGCTCCTTACTTTGCTCCATGGCGGGTCTTGTAAGCTTAATAAGTGCTATCTCAACTTTGATTCGCTTCTGCGTAGCAAATTTCAGCTCATTTGCAAGCTCGGAAAGTACTCTTACATAACGCATTAGCGTATCAACGTCAACGTGCTTTGACTCTTCCTTTAACTTAAGCAGGTTATCGGCAGATACGTCAATTACATCTTCAATTTTTGCCTCGTCATCTGTCGTCTTTACAAGTAAAAGATTGCGCAGATACCAGACAAAATCATTGACAAACTGTCCTAAGTCCCTGCCCTGCATTATAATGTTTTCCAAAAGCTGCATACACTGATATGTGTCTGCCTTTAATATATATTGCAGCATTTCGGAAAAAATTGTTGTGTCTACTGCTCCCAGAACTTCTAAAACATTTTCATACTTTAAATCTTTCCCAAGATAAAATGCTATACACTGGTCAAGAAGACTAAGCGCATCTCGCATTGAGCCGTCCGCCGCTTTTGCGACATAACGTATTGCCTTATCCTCTACGGAAATGTTTTCCGCCTCCATAAGCTGTGAAAGTCTCTGTGCAATCGTTTCAATAGAAATTCTGTGAAAATCGTATCTCTGGCAGCGTGATAATATCGTTATCGGTATCTTGTGTGCTTCCGTCGTTGCAAGTATAAATATAACATATGACGGCGGCTCTTCCAATGTCTTTAACAGTGCGTTAAATGCACCTATTGAAAGCATATGCACCTCATCAATAATATAAACCTTAAAACGACCCTCTGTCGGCGAATACTGTACCTCATCACGGATTTCCCTTATGTTATCGACACCGTTGTTTGACGCTGCATCAATCTCAATAACGTTCATTGAAGTTCCTGCCGCAATCGCCTTACAGCTCGGACACTCCCCACACGGACTGCCGTCCACCGGATTCTCACAGTTTACCGCTTTTGCAAAAATCTTCGCAACAGTCGTCTTACCTGTTCCTCTTGTTCCGCAGAACAGATAGGCATGACCTATTCTGTCCGCTTTAATCTGGTTTTTAAGCGTAGTGACAATATGCTCCTGACCTTTTACCTCTTCAAATTCCGATGGTCTCCATTTTCTGTATAATGCCTGATATGCCATACCAATCTCCATTTCAAGAACGCAGTTTACGGAAAAATTAGTTTATTTAAAAAAAGCCAACACACACATGTGCGCTGACAAATGTATCTTTATATTAACCGCGCGCCAGACGTCGAACGATCTCCCACAGACGTTACCGATACAGTTAGCTCGATCCAGGCACCCTTTCGGCACACAGAAGGTTCCACTTAATGCTGCTTCATTCCTGACCTGACATGGTTCATGGATTCCTGTTGCGAAAGACCCAAACGTCAACACCACTTATATCGGGCAGCTCCACAGGCGAAAGCCCTCTGCCTGACATCACCCCTGCTATAGCGGATTTCAGGTACAAGGCGCCGCTAATGCCCCGGCTGCGCGGTTTTTTAATTATACCTTGAAATGCTTTTTCTGTCAACAATTTAGAAAATGTTATTGGCAAATAAACCATAATTGTACTATAATAAATCCATTATGAACGAACAAGATATCAAATATATGAAAGAAGCCTTAAAACAGGCAAAAAAGGCACGGCTGTTAAGGGAAGTTCCTATCGGGTGTGTGATTGTGTATCAGGATAAAATAATTGCAAGAGGCTATAACCGCCGCAATACCGATAAGACCACATTAGGTCATGCAGAGATAACTGCCATTAAGAAAGCAAGCAAAGTCCTTAATGACTGGAGGCTTGAGGACTGCACAATTTACATTACGCTTGAACCGTGTCAGATGTGTGCGGGTGCCATTGTACAGGCACGTATTCCGCGTGTCGTAATCGGCTCAATGAATCCCAAGGCGGGCTGCGCAGGCTCTGTCTTAAATATTCTGCAAATGGAACAGTTTAACCACCGCTGTGAAGTGACAAGAGGTGTATTGGAGGAAACTTGCTCCGATATGCTCACCTCATTTTTTAAAGAATTACGACTGGAAAAGGAACAGCAAAAAAAGTTATATGGAGGCGGACATCGTGAAACTTGAATACAGAAACAATAATCTCACATTAAAAGTACTTGGAGCCGACAGCGCTCCCTCTGTCCTCTCCTTTTACTCACGCAACAGACTTGAATTCGAGAAATATGAGACGGATAAACCGGATAATTTTTACACAGAGGAATTTATTCAGAATCTTCTCACTGCTGAATATAACTCTTTTGTTACAGGAAAACATATCCGTTTTTTCCTTTACGATGAAAATTATCCGGGACAGATTATTGGAACCATCTCATTTTCCGATATCAAAAAAGGCTGCTTTTGTTCATGTAATACAGGCTACAAAATTGACAAGAATTTTCAACAGCGTGGCTACGGACGCAGAATGTTGACTATGGCACTGAAAATTATAGTAACCGAGCTTAACATGCACCGGATTGAAGCTTATATTGCGCCTGACAATACCGCTTCCGCCGCTCTCGCAAGACAACTTGGCTTTATTCAGGAAGGTACCGCCTACTCCTATGTCCGCCTGCACGGTAAATGGCAAGATCACCTGCGCTTTGTCTATATCTCCTGATACCAGTAGCCAAAATATGGATTCGTGTAATCGCTTCTATGGCTCTTTTTAAAATTGTTGAACCCAAACATAGATGCCATAAACCGTTCTCTGTTACAGTACATACCCGGTACACCTATAAAATATCTTGTATTGTTGTCGTTTTCTCTTACCCTTCCGAATAAAATATGTCTAAAATTAAAATATCCATGTACCAGAAAACTGTTATTTATAACAGCTTCATCTTCTATCGGAAGCTTCTTAAGCGTCTCCGGGCTTACCTCAACGCAGTCATAATAATAATCGTCATCGAATGCATCAATAAAATCCGCATTATCAAATACCGCCTCAAAGCCGTCTTTTTTGCACGGCTGTACCTTTTCCGGAATTGTACTTTCCATCACCTTTATTTCCTGTGCTAAATCCGCCTCTTCCGGCTCACATGTAACAGTATCTTCATCTGCGGCCTGACATGCCTTTAAAATTTCAGCTTCAACTTCTCTTATGCTCTGACTCTGTTCTGACAACTCCTCTTCTGCCTCTTCTGTCTCTTTTAGCTCCGCCGTTTCTTCAGGCACCCTTTCAGCACCCGGCTTTTTATATCCGTCTTCTAAGAATTTTACAGCACTGCTGTCCAATGCACAGTCCTCCCACAGACTGAACATCATATAAAAACGGTTATCCTCCCTCGCAACGGCAATTCCGCTTACCTCATCAAAAGTATACTGAGACTGGTTGATATTGGACGGATTTAAAATATCCTGATACTGACCTATTCCCTGATTCACCATCACAGTTCCTATTTTTAAAAGTGAAAAAGCCCCCGTCTGTGACTTTTCCTTATCCACCATAAAATATACACCGAAAACCTCCGGCGTATCTGTATATACTCCCTTTAACGAAACCGCCAGCTTAAACTGTCCGTTTCTTACCTCAGCTTTGGCAAATCCCACATTTTTATCTCTAACTCCACCGGAATAGGAATAAATGTATGAAACTAATCTCTTATAATCAGCCATATTTCCTCCATTTCAAACAAGCCTGCGTAATAAGCCCGCTTCAATAACTCTTTAACGCAACCTTATGATTGTAATGCCGGAAATATGACAATTTTACTCGGATAATATATTTGCAAGCTCCGCAAACTGTGAAAGCGTAAGTGCCTCCCCACGCACTGTTGCCGGCAGTCCGCACCTGTCTAATGCCTGCGCCATCTGCTCCTTTGAAATATGCAATTCAGGGCTGTTGCCCACACTGTTCGTCATTGTTTTTCTTCGCTGGTTAAACGATGCCCTGATTAATCCAAACATAAGATGCTCGTCTTTAACATCAACAGGCGGATTCTCATGACGCTCAAGCTTAATTACGGCAGAATCGACATTCGGACGAGGCATAAAACAGCTCGCCGGAACATTAAGAAGAATCTTTGGCTTCGCATAATACTGTACTGCCAAAGATAATGCGCCGTAATCCTTTGTTCCCGGCCCTACCTGCATACGCTCGGCGACCTCCTTCTGCACCATGATTGTGATACTGTCAAGCGGCACATGGCTTTCAAACAGCCCCATAATTATCGGTGTTGTTATATAGTACGGAAGATTGGCAACCACCTTAATCGGTCTGCCTCCGTTGCGCTCATTTGCAAGCTTAACAATATCAAGCTTTAAAATGTCCTCATGGATTACCGTCACATTGTCATACCATGAGAGCGTGTCCTCCCTAAGAATCGGAATAAGCTTATCATCAATCTCGACTGCCACTACCTCTCTCGCATTTTCACAGAGAATCTGCGTCATCGTACCTATTCCCGGTCCAATTTCCAAAACAAAATCGTCTTTTGTCACTCCCGCTTCACGCACAATTTTTTCTACAACATTTTCATCAATAAGAAAATTCTGACCAAATTTTTTCTGAAACGAAAAACCGTATCTGTTTAACACTGCAATCGTATTAGTCGGATTCCCAAGATGCATTACATTTTTATAATCTTTATTTTCCATAAGTTCCCCTTCACTCATTATATTTTAAAAAGCCGTCTCGCATTTGCATTAGTTATATCAATTACCTCCTGCGGTGTTATTCCCTTAATCTGTGCAATTCTTTCTGCCACATACGGAATATAGCCGCTGTAATTGCGCTTTCCCCTATTAGGCTCAGGCGCCATATACGGAGCGTCAGTTTCAAGAAGAATCTTTTCTATCGGAATTGCCTGCACGGCTTCAACTGCTTTTTTTGCATTTTTAAATGTTACAACTCCGCCAAAACCAAAATAAAAGCCCATATCAAGAAACTCTTTTGCCGATTCTTTTGAATATGAATAACAATGAATAACGCCACCTATTTTTTCCGCATGTTCTGCATGCATACATAAAAGCGTGTCCTGACAGCTCTCCCTTGAATGGATAATCACAGGCTTATTAAGCTGTGCTGCAAGCTTTAGCTGCTCACGAAACCAGTATTTCTGTATCTCTTTTTCCGGTTCGGGGTAATGATAATCCAAACCTATCTCACCTATCGCCACGACTTTAGGATTATCCGCCGCCGTATTTTTAAGCCACAACATCTTCTTTTCGTCAAGGCTTTCTATATCCTCCGGGTGTATTCCCACTGCTGCCAGAATTTTTTCATGAGTATCCGCAAGCTCAACCGAAGCCTCACAGCCTCTAAAGCTTGCCCCAACATTTATAATATAATCAATATCTTTTGCAAACATATTTTCAAAAAGTTGTTCCCTGTCATCATCAAATGACTCATCATCATAATGTG
>JAGAJD010000238.1 GCA_017626275.1 Lachnospira sp. | reverse complement strand
ATCAAAATTGACGAAATATATCTGGGCTTTGGAAATGGCACAGGCAGAATGCCGCTTTACGAAATGAAGCTTAAAGGCTGGGGTAATGACGTGACATATCACGAACGACTAAAAAGCTCATATTATATAATGCAAAATCTCTGGACTATGGATGGCGGTGATAAAGAATGAAAGTAGAAATAATGATTTATGCATATTTTGCTGTTTGCATCTCTATGATTCTATTTAACATTGTGTATGTTTTCATCCTGAGGCACCGCGTGAAAGCCATTGTTTCAAACTCCGAAAAATTTGAAAAGATGATTTCGAAGCAGCTTCAAAACATAGAAAATGGCATTGGTGTTGAAGAAAATCATAAAAAGTATCTCTGCAAAGCTCTTGAAAGAACAGCATATATTACTGCTTTCGACAAGGCCCTTGAGAAACTGTATGACTCCAACAAGGAGTATGTGGAACAGTATTTTTACCAGACCTACTCTGTCTTTGAGCACCTGACACAAAGATATATCAGTAAGGACACTATTAAAATTGCATATTTTCCCTACATATTGAATAAATATGACATTCTTTTGCATGATGAAAGTGGTGAAGTTACTAAAACCCTTATGGAGCTTCTTCGTTCTGTAAACATATACTGCCGAGAAAATTCACTTAAAGCTATTTACAGTACAAAGAACGAAAAGCTTGTGGCAGAGGCCCTTAAAATCATTGACAGAAATCTTACCTTTCATCATCCAAAGCTTATTTGTGACGGGCTTTTAACCTTTAATGGCGACAGGCAAGCACTGAAGGACTGTCTTCTTAAAAACTTTGATGCATTCTCGGTACAGATGAAGCTTAATATTCTGAACTTTTTCAGATTCGGAAACATCCGCTGTGACGATGTTATGCTTGACCTTTTAACAAACGAGAAAAACAACAGTGAAATTCACTTTTCTGCAATACGGTATTTTGAAAAATTCCCTATTCCAAAGGCACATCAGATTATTCAGAAATTTGCTGAAAATAAAGAGGAGCTTTCGTGGGAATATCAGGCTATTGCATCCTCTGCTCTAAAGTCCTATCCCGATGACGTAACCTTCAGAATACTTGTTAACAACCTTTCAAGCCCAAACTGGCACGTACGCCAGAACAGTGCAATCAGTTGCGAAAAGCTTGGATATACATATCACGATTTAATAAGCGTTTTTGACGGAAATGACAGGTATGCCCGTGAAATCATACGGTATGGCCTTGATAAACGAAAAGCACAGGAAACGGAGGCTAAAGCATAATGGAAATGGAAACATTAAAAACCTGTTTTGATATTATCGCCGCGGTCTTCGTGGTTTACCTCATTGGCTACTCCACCTTTTTGTTCCTGTCCGTAGTTGTGGGTTCATCAACACTTTACAAAAGAAAGATGCAGGACAGGCTTATGAACAAGTTTACCGACAACTACTTTGTCCCAATCACAATAGTTGTACCTGCCTACAATGAAGAGGTCACAGTTGTTGATACCGTAAAGTCTCTTTTGACACTGGACTATAAGCTGTATGAAATCATCGTTGTTGACGACGGATCAAAAGATTCCACATCCCAGCAGATGATTGATGCATATAATATGCAACCTGTCAGAAGACCGCTTCGCAGAAGCATAAACTGCCAGCCCGAGGAATTTATCTATGAATCCCACGAGCAAAAAGTACCCCTGACTTTAATCAGAAAGAAGAACGGTGGAAAAGCAGACGCCCTGAATATGGGCATCAATGCCGCACAATATCCGTACTTTATATGTATGGACGCAGACTCAGTACTGCAATATGATTCTCTTAAGAAAATAGTGATACCTGTTTTAGAAGAGGAAAATGTTGTTGCAGTAGGCGGAACAGTCCGTCCTTCAAATGACGTTGAGCTTTGCGATGGCAAGGTTATGAAATACCAGCTTCCGACAAACATTCTTGCATGTATGCAACTTTTAGAATACGACCGTTCATTTTTGGCATCAAGAATTTTGTTTGACCATTTTAACGGTTCACTGATTATTTCAGGAGCATTCGGGATGTTCAAAAAGGAAACTGTAATAGCAGCAGGCGGATACGACCACGGGACTATGGGTGAAGACATGGAGCTTGTTGTAAAGCTACATTCCTATTGCCTTACAAATCATATCCCCTACTCTATTAAATACGCAACAGACGCAGTTTGCTGGACACAGGTTCCTGAAAAGCTTGGGGACCTGAAAAAGCAACGCAAGCGTTGGCACCTGGGACTATTCCAGACAATGTGGAAACACAAAAAGATGATGGCAAACCCCAAATACGGACCTGTTGGCATTATATCATACCTGTATTTTTTACTGTATGAGCTTTTATCACCATTTATTGAGGTCTTCGGTGTATTTACAATGGTTGCTGCATTCTTACTGGATCTTTTAAATTTGCCGTTTATGTTGTTGTTTATGCTGATTTATGCAGCATATAACTCAATCCTGACCTTAACTGCATTCTTCTCAAGAATACACACCATTGACCTTACCATAACATTTAAAGACTGTATGAAAGCTATTATGCTTTGCTTCTTTGAAGTAACAAGCCTCCGTTTTATAATGGCTTTTGTAAGATTTATGGCATTTAAAGGATATAAAAAGAAAAAACTCGACTGGGGTCGAATTGAAAGAAAGAAGCTTAATATCTGATATATGCGAGGTAATATATAAAATGAAAAGGTATATCTTAAAAGCCGGAATTATTTTCATAATACTTGCAATTTCCTTACAGGCATTTGCTCTTGCAGATGTATTTACCACACAGAAAACTGAGGGAATGAGCGATTGTATCTATGTGGCAGGAAGCCCTGAGGCATATCCTATTGAATACTACGATGACGAAACAGAGAAATACTCCGGTATCATCCCCGACCTTTTAGAATTAATCTCTAAGAGCACAGAGCTTGATTTTGTGTATATCAATGGGAATAAGGAAAGCAAAGAAATGTTAGCTGAAAACCTGCAGGCGGAAATTGTCTCCTCGGCTCAGAACATTCCCGAGCACCCTTATTACAAGGATTATGCAGAGCTGGTTTCCTATACTGTAGGTAACGAGGTTCTCACCTCCGGCATTATTTTCACAACTATTGCTGATGATGATACTGT